>CANQWT010000016.1 GCA_947627635.1 uncultured Bacilli bacterium | reverse complement strand
ATAACAGTTTTAATATTTTGAGTGTTTTCTCTTTTTTTGTATAGTTTTACATTTTCCCACATCTAGTTTACTACATCAAGACACTTCATAAATTTGACTAAACCTACGTAAATTAGTATAATGTATATAGAAGAAAGGAGTAAAAATTTATGGTAGAAAGTTTTAGAGAAATAGTAGAAACTACATTTGGATATAGTTTAAGTAACGTATCTGATATTGTGATTATTTTAATGGGAGTTGTTCTAATTTTACTTGCAATTGTATCTATTTTTGCTTTAATTGTTCAAATCATTTTAGCAATTAAATATCACAAATACAACAAGAAACAAAACAGTCTAAATATGACAGGAGAAAACATTGCAAGAAAAATACTAGATGATAATGGACTAGAACACATTAAAGTCAAATCAAGCGGTTCTATGCTTTTTGGAAATAGTTACAGTCACTTTTTCAAGAAAGTTAGATTAAGAAGACTAACTTGGAAAAAGAGTTCTGTATCTTCCCTAGCTATGGCTTCTCAAAAATCATGTTTAGCTATTCTTGATAAAGAAAATGACCCTGATATGAAATCTAGAATTAAATTAACACCTATCATTTACTTTGGACCACTAGCATTCATCCCACTAATTATTATAGGTGTACTCATTGATATTTTAGTTTTACATAGTCAAACATTCTCAGTCACAATGCTATTAACTTGTTTAGGTTTAGTCCTATACTTAATTTCATTCATCATGTCCATCAAAGTATTAAAAACTGAAATTAAAGCTCAAAATAAAGCTTATGAAGTTTTGAAAGACAACAAGATGGCAACTGATGAAGAATTAAAAATGCTAAAGAAGTTATTTAAACTCTATAATATTCAATATGTAAATGATATGATTGTTGCATTATTAGAACTCATCTATAGAATTCTACAAATTGTAGCTGCTTTACAAAATAATAGTTCTAATAATTAAGACAAACAGTTATCACTTATCTTATAAAGAATTGAACTTTAAAAGGAATCTTACTCTAACATAGATTCCTTTTCTTTTTCTACCAAAGATAAAACACAATGCTTTCTAAACTTTAAACAGGATTTTCTTTTTGATTTTCCTTTTTATACTTATCCACAATATCATTGAGTTCCAACATTTTTTGGTCTAACTGTTGTATCATGAGCGAATATTCATACAGTTTTTCTTCCACTTCACTCGGAATAATTTCTTTAAATTTATAGGAAAGCTTATGGTCTAAACTTGCCCAAAAGTCCATAGCCATAGTCCTAATTTGAATTTCACAATTCATATATTCTACTCCATCTTGTAGATAAACAGGAACCAACACAACTAAGTGATAACTCATATACCCTGTCTTTTTAGGATTTGCAATATAGTCCTTTTTCTCTTTAATAATTAAATTACTCGATTTCGATATCATAGAAACAATGTCATACACATCTGTTAAAAAAGAACAAACAATACGAACACCTACAATATCATCAACATATTGAAGCATGTTAATTGCAGTGTATTCTTTCCCCTTTCGCTCTAGCTTTTCCATAATACTTTTCTTGGATTTCAAACGAACCTTGCTATGTTCCACAGGATTATAACCATGTTTGAGTGTAAATTCTTGTAGTAACACTTCCACTTCAGCTTCTATCATTTTCAGAGCAAATTGATACTTTGTGAGTAATTGATTGATTTTTGTTTTCTCGTCTTGCATACTATCCCTCTTTTCTTTCTCTTTAAAAAAGAAGCAGTGACAAATAAAGCATTTGACGACTACTTCCATAAAGCAGGCTCATTATAACATAATAAGCTCTTTTTTGTCAAATGAAATCATATACTCTAATAGGTGGTCTCATGGAAAATTTTGTTTTTAGTCTCATGCAACAATTCGGTTATTTCGGCATGTTTTTAGGAATGGTTTTAGAAGCAGTAATCATTGTAATACCAAGTGAATTTATTTTAGCAACTGCGGGAATTTTAGCAGGAAAAGGAATTTTTTCCTTTTGGTTAGCATTTCTAACAGGTCTTTTAGGAAGTGTTTTTTGTGCGATTATCCTTTATTTTATGGGCTATTTTGGTGGTAGAGGCTTTATCAAAAAATATGGTAAATACTTCTTTATGAAAGAAGAAGACTTAGAAAAGAGTAACAGTTGGTTTCAAAAATATGGTATGGCTTCCTGCTTTATTGGTAGAAATTTTCCTATCATTAGAACCTTGATTTCTATTCCTATCGGTTTTACAAAACAGCCATTTTTAAAATTTTTAATTTACACTACACTTGGAAGTATTCCATGGACTTTTGCCTTTGTTTACGTAGGTTATGCCTTGGGAAATCATTGGATTTTATTAAGTTCTTTTACGAAAAAATTAAAAGTTCCTATTCTCATTTTATTAGGAGTTTTTATTACCAAGTACTTTTATAAAAAACTCAAGCAAATCCAAGCAAAGAAAAAAGCTTCTAAACTAGAAGCTACATCACAAGGCCACCATCAACTGATATAACTGCCCCATTTGTATAACTTGCATCATCACTAGCAAGATATACATAAACTCCTGCGAGCTCAGAAGGATTTGCCATTCTACCAAGTGGTATCATTCTTTCTAAACCTTCAAGCATCGCATCACTCACGTTTTCCTTAACCATATCCGTTCCAACCACTCCAGGGGCAACAGCATTTACTCGAATATTACTTCGTGCAAGTTCTTTAGCACAAGCTTTTGTAAGACCAATTACTCCTGCTTTGGCACAAGAGTATGCTGGCTGATTTGGAGAACCATATAGTCCAACCATGGACGTTGTATTGATAATGCTTCCACTCTTTTGTTCTACCATGACTTTTGCAACTTCTCTTGTCATTCGCATTACACCATAAACATCAATTTGCATCATCTTATCGAATTCTTCATCCGTCACTTCAAGAATAGATTTTGTTGCCGTAGTTCCAGCATTATTGACTAAAATATCAATTCGCCCAAAAGTATTTTTTACTTCTTCTACAACCTTTTTAACTTGATTTTGGTCATCTAAAGCAACACCTCTTCCTAAAATATTCGCATTTGGATATTTTTCTTTTAATTCTCCTACTGCTTTTGCTGCCGTTTCTTCTCTGCTTCCCAAGACTGCAACAATTGCCCCTTCTTCTATAAATTTTTCGACAATACTTCTTCCAATTCCTCTAGTTCCCCCTGTTACAATTGCAACCTTACCTTCTAATTTCATTATTATCACCTCTATAGTCTAACTATATCACAAAATATCCATTATAGATACACAAGAAGAAAAATTTGACAAGTAAAAAGAAGTAGGTGTCTACTTCAATTCAAATGGTTTTTCTTTTGTTCCATCTCCACTTTTAATCATAACCGTATCAGCAAGATGAACAACAGGTCTTAAACGGTTGGTAGCAATTGCCTCTTGAGTTGTGATATATCCAGAGAAGGATACAGAATAAACATGTCTTGTATTTTTCGTATTTGGATTTGCTAACCAAAAAGACTTTGTAAATTTCAAGTAGTTATAGTTTTGACAAGAACGGTCTAAGGCTTTCTGACAAGCAGCATCTGTACTTGCATTCATGTAATCACTAACTGTCAAAAGACCAATGAGTTGATTTTCTTCAACAAGAGCACATTCTTCACTATTATCATGAACAGTACTTTCTTCACTTTTTCCACCCACACATAAGTTGAAAGTTGCAAGTTTGTCTAAATCACTTTCCGTGAAAGTTACTGTATCATCTGTTGCTTCTTTTGTATATAAATCAAGTGCTTCTTTAATACGGCTAACATGGAAAACATTGATACCTGTTTTAGACTTTTCTTGGTCATTATAACGATTATCCCATTCTAAAGCAGGTGTTAGTTTTTCATCTGTTACAGTAATTACAACTTGATTATCAGCAGTTACTTTTACAATTCTCCAAAGCGTATTAGCAAATTCAATATAGTTATTAACTTCTTCTCCACGATAGATATGTTCTTCACCAATTTGATAAAGTCCATAACCAGAAGTTACTACATTTTGTTCTAAAACGGCCTTATAAAGTTCTTTCGTTTGATACTTATCACCACAGTCTAAGTATGGTGTATAAACATAACGTTTCTTTACCTTTTGGACAGAAACCTCACCTTTACAAGAAGTTCCTTCAGGAAGATATTCTCCAATTGGTTTCATATATTCTCCAGCACTTAATGTAGATGAATCTACAAGTACCTTTTCCCCTTCTTCTTTAGGAAGTAAATCTTTTTGTACTTTATAATAAGAAATGGCAGAATTTTTAAGCTTTGCTTCTAGTTCATCATAAGATAATGTCTTTTTACTAAACAGTTGAACAATAATTAGAATGACTAAAATGACAATTAAAATTCCAACAATTGCTCCCATAATTAGAAGCATTCTCTTTCGAAAAGCTATTTGGTCTTTCTTCTTTGTTTGAAGAGGTTCCTCTTCAGCAATTTTCATTAAATCTGGTTTCTTATCTTCTTCATTCATATTCTTCCCTCATTTCTTTTTTAATTTTCAAAAAAATCATCAAAGAAGTCATCCTCATCTTCATCATCTAATTCTAGTGAGAATTTAGGAGCTTCTACTGGAACTTTATAAGATGGTTCTTCTTGTTCTAGTGTTTCTATCTCTTCTTGTTGTTCTTCTTTCTTTCCTTCTTTTATAGCTTGAGCATCTATTGAAGCTTGTTCCTCTCGTCTTCTGATTTCTTCTTGTTTTGCTTGTTCTTCCTTTTCAAGCTCTGCGATTTTCGCATCAATTTTTCTCATGATTTCATCAACATTAAATCCTTGAACTGGACTAGGCGTTGGAGCTTGTTTTTCTTCCATTAGTGTTTCTTGAGGTGCGATAGGAGCTTTCTTCTCTTCTTTCAAGAATGGATTAAATACTGGAATTGGTGTAGCTTCTACTGTTTGTGGAATTTCCATCTTTCCGGTTGGAACACTATTGCTTGCTGGAATTTGATTTGCTTGGTTCATTTGATTTAATAAATTTGGTGGTAAGAATGGAGCTCTCATTCCTCCCTCTTCTCCCATTGGTGCTTGAGCACTGTTCATCATTTCTATGAGTTTCTTCTTCTTTTCTTCTTTTACAAACTCTTTAATATCAAAGGTATGAACAGGCATTTTATCACGAGTTGGATAAGTTGCTTCAGGATAGCTTTCTCCCCAGTCAATTTTAAAATCTTTAGTAAACTTCGTCTTATAAGGGTTCATACGAAGACGTAAGATAATTGCTTCATCTTCCTTCATTCTTTGAAGGTCTGATACTGTAACAAGTGGTGTACTTGCAGTTTTGTCATCTTTTTTACTCTTAACTTCCCCACACATTTTGGAAATTTCTTCCAATGCTTTCAACTCTGTTGTTACCAAATAAATCAAGTTTCCACAGTTACCACGAAGAGTTTCTGCATTTTCTTTACCATAAACTTGGTCAAGTTGTGCAAAGTTTTGAATAATTATAGTAAAACGAATTTGTCTAGAACGTGCTGCGGTAATCATAGTAGTTACGTCCTTAAGTGGTGGCATGTTAGCAAACTCATCAAGTAAGAAGTTCGTTCGAACTGGAAGCTTTCCACCATGTTCTTGAGCAACAGAAATTAAAGTTTCATAAACTTGTTTTAATAAAATCGTAACCAAAGAGTGATATGTCTTTTTCTCATCTTGAATAACAACATATAATGCTGTTGGACGTTCACCAATTGTTTTTAAATCGATATCACTGTGACTGAGCATCTCAGATAAATTTTCACGTGATGCGAACAACTTTACTTTTTGTTTGAAGACAGACAAGATACTTCCTTTAGTCTCACTAGGAGCCATAATCGTTGAAGCAGCATTGATAGCAGCAGCTCCTGCAGGGTCTTTTCCATTAAAGTATTCCTTAATATATGTGCTTCCACCAAACTTTTCTTCTCCAACTGTACTCATTAAACTGATACTGTTGATATTGATTTCTTCTTCTTTGGCATCTTCAAAAAGACCTAAGGCAAGACCTGAAAAATAGTCTGCCGAAGTTTTCTCCCAAAATGGGTCAGCATTGGTATTAGATTCATCATACAAAATATTTAAAGCGAGGTCATCTAGTAACTCAATTGCCTTATCTTGATTTCCTGTTTTATACATTTGATAAGGTAAAGTCATAGGGTTCCATGCATTACCATTTTGTGGGTCACGGAAGTTTAATAGTAAAATTTGATACCCTTTGGCTTTCAACATTTCACTTGTTTTCTCATAGATTTCACCTTTAGGGTCAGTAATAATCATGGATTCACCTTTTTTACCTAGAATTTTAACGGTTGGTAAGACAATATCTTGAGTTTTACCAGAACCAGTTGCACCTATAACTAAAGTATGGTTTTCACCATCGTCAACCCAAACTTCATTTCCTTTATACATCAAAGGAGTTCCTGCGACATCTGAAGTTTTAGATAAACAATTCATTTTTTCAACATGAGCACTTTCTTGAATTTCTTTATCTTTAGACCAGCGACTATAACCTTTATCTTTCTTTTGTGTAACAATACCCATTCCCTTTTCACGGTCAAAGAAATAAGAACTTACACTCACAAATAAGCCACCTAAAGTCAGGATATAAAATACAAGAGTTGCGACAATATATTGAGGACCAAAAGCAGGAAATGGATTTAATCCTGAAAAAGTCCCATTAGAAGCAAAAGATGATAGATTTAATACTCCAATTGCAATGACATATAAAAGGAATATAGCAAAAAGGACAAACATTAAAATATCTTCTTTTTCTGCGCGAAATTTTAATTTCATGAAATTCCCCTCTTTCTAGTGCCATATTATAACGCGTTTTGAACGGTTTTACAAGCTTTTATTCGTCTATAGTTGGCACCTTTCTTTTGATACATCATAGCGCAACTTCCCATTGTACTATAATACTTACAATTCAAAATTAACTCATACTTACTATCATCATCGACGTCGATTAAATACTGTAATCCTATTTTACAATGATTACGCTCATTTGTAAAGGCATCCGTCATCTTATAAATAGTCTGAACCTTTTTATTATCTACGATAAAAACAAAATTAAATACTGTTGATGGAACAAAATCATTTGGGAAAAGATTGGATAAAACATAGATAGTTTCTTGATTTTGATCACCATCAATATCAAAAGAAACTTTATAAGCATCAGTAGTCTTTTGATTTTCTTTTAAGCCATTTTCTTGATAGATTTGATTGAGATATATTTGGTCACTTTCTTCTAAATCTTCCTCTTCAAATGCTCCTACATGATAGCCCTTATTCGACTTAATTCCTAAAAAACTTCCTTGATAATTGACAGGTGTCTTATCATTTTCAAAAATGTACCATTTCTTTTCACTATAAGTCACTTGATAATTTCCAAATTTCTTTTGATTGATATAAATGTCATAATTCTTCCAAGCATATAAAGAGATATCATCTGTTGTAAAATCACGCCACTTATCTCCATCATATTTCCATTTGGCACTACTTCCTATTAGTAAATAAGTTTGTTGTTTTCCATTTATAATACGTGGTCCAAAGATAATGGCCATAAGAATTGCATAAAGTATCAAAATAGCAAGTGCAAATTTATATTTTCCTTCTATTTTCTTCATCTTAATTTCCTTTCTTATATAAGATAATTCTTGTGGACGTATAAGTTGGGAAAAGTTCTTCTTCCTCAAATCCTGGGTCCATTATCTTCACACTATTTCCTTCAACTGTATCAATGGCAACAAAGTGTTGTGCTGTATTATCATTTGATACTTGGGCAACAATATAATAGCCTTGGTCTAAAAATTTCTTGATTTTATTGACATCGCTTTGATTGCCTTTTCCTGTTAGTTTTGCTTCCTTTTCAAATTGAAAGTCAGGAGCAATTTGAGATGGTTTAGCAAGAGAAACTAAATCTCCTTCGGAAGAAAAGGAATTGACTTTAGATAGAGCTTTCACAAAAGTACCTGGATTAAATTCACCATCAACGTTTGTAGCTACACCACTTTTGGCAATTAAACTTGCAATAGATGTGACTAAACAGCCAGATTCTGCCATTGTCGTACTACTTGGTGATAATGGAATAGAACCCCATTTTTCATCATATTGTTTCCAACTTCTGTAATCTCCTCCAGCTGATGAACACTGCATTTGTTTGACTTCAACTGCGCCTTTACTAGCATAAGAAGATAGCAAAATCTGTGTATAATCAGAGCCACCTGAAGCTTTTGCCTTCCAACTGTTTTGTAAATCGCTTCCAAAACCAGTATAAATAATATAACCATCTTGATCCACTAAAACTTTCCCTGCCATTTCACTACGAATTTGATAAAGTTTATGTCCTGGATCAAGTGGACCTTGACACTGTGTACCATGATCTGTTCCACTATAGACCATTCCCCACTGACAAGCATCACTAGCATCAGTCGTTTTACTTGAGGAACAGCCTTTTTCCAAACTACAATATACTTGATCCGTTGTACTACCTGCAGTATACAAAATCCATTTTCCATTTTTTTGTTCTAGCTTGCGCCAATTTCCCATATCAAATGGTCTTACTAAAGCATAACTTCTTGCAGCAACAATTTGTGCCTTAATTGCTTCACTAGGAGAACTTGCTCCAATTTCTTGATAAGAACATCCTGCAGCATAATATTCAAATGGAATTAGTTCTTCTCCTTCCATAGGTTCTCCAAAAGTACCACCATAATCATGACCATCTGCTGTACCTGTTTGCATGAGTTGCACTTGAATATCTGTAGCATTGATTGAACTTTGTCTTCGACTTCCATTGATATTTACTCCTGGAGCTACATAAGTACAAACATCTCCTCCACTAACGGTCTCCATCTCTTCCTCATCTAACGCAAATTCTTTAAAGTTTTCAAAATATTCAAAAATTTCATCTACCATAGATTCATAATTACTCTCACTTACATCAGGAGCATAATTCGGTAAAAATACATCAATTAAATTTTGCTTAAACTCATCCTCATTATAGAACCCATCTGCATCAAACATTAAATCCACAAGTTCTCGCATAACACCATCTGTCATTTTATTATAAGTGAATTTTTCATTATATTGAGCAATAACATATTGAACTGCAGAAATCAAATGTGGATTAAACTCTTGGCCATTCTCTTGATATTCTGTAGCAATATCTATAATTCTATCAACAAAATTGATTTGATCTTTTTCATACATAGAATCATCGACTTCAAAATCAACTAAAGTTTCTCCCCATTTTTCACTGATTAAATAATCAACAGAATAACCATCTATAATGTTAGAAGTTGTTGAAGAAGCAAAAAAAATTCCAATCACTCCACTAATTAGTATGATTACAATAAGGATAGGTGCTAAAGGTAGTGCAACAATTCCAGTCAAAGCTCCTGCTACTTTAGCAAGTCCTTTACCCATATTTCCAACAGCCTTTGTTCCAACACTATCATCAGGATTTCCTTCATCTAAAGAGGAAGGCTTCATCGAATCTGTTGCTTTATTCTTCATATTCTTAATAGGAGAAAGTGATGGTTTTTCTTGTGATGTGCCAGTTTCTTGTTCTTGAGGGGTGTCACCTGCATTTCTTCTTCCCTTATTTTGATTAGCTTTTCTCTGGTTCACTTTAGAGAAGAAATCACCAAGTCCACTATCTTGTTGAGGATTAGAAGCTCCTACTCCTGCTTTAGAACCTGCCATATTAGCAGCATTGATAGCTTGATCGGCAGCATCAGTAATTCCTCGATCTTCTAGCTCCTTAGCAGTTCTTCCAACTCCTGGAATTTTATTCAGTTTAGAAGATGCCTTATCTAATACTTTATCTCCTTGCTTGGTATTGGCAACTTCATTCGCAGCAGTTCCACCAATAGGTCCTCCGAAATAACTAGCAGCACCTTTTCCTGCAGTTGTAGCAAGATGCTTGGTGGCATTTTTTTCTTGTTCTTTTTTTTCTTTGCGAGCAGAAAGAAATGACTTTGCTGCACTCATCTCTTCGTTATTTTCTTCATATTCTTCTGGCATTTCTTTCTTCACCTCACTTTAAAAGAAAATGGACCATAGGATTCCTTTTCCCATAGTCCCTTTTTATTTTTTTAGAATCCTCCACCACTACCAAATGAGTCTAACTCATCTTTTGTAACAGCTATATTGATACGCATTCTACGATTTCCACAAACGAAGAGTGCTTCTCCTTGGGAATATCTTTTAATACTATCTTTTTCATTATCATTTAAATCAATTAGTTTTGCCAAATCTTCAACTGCTTGTTTTCTAAGTCCCATAACTAAATAGTAAGAAGAGTTGTCAAAAATTGCTTTTCCTTGCGTAATTACAGATGGGTCTGAGAAATCACTTGGTTGTTGTGTAATAATAATGGAACCTGTGTTGTATTTACGTGCACGTCTTTGAACTTGAGCTAAGAAATCAGCTCCTAAAACATTGTTTTGTCCAAGTAAAACATGAGCTTCATCAACCATTAAAACTGTATCAACATCAGGGTCCAAGCAAAGTCCCCAAGCATATTTTAAAACATTGAAGAATAAAGCATTACGAATATTATTATCTGAATTCATTAACTCTTTGATATTAAAAACCATAAAGTCACTATCTTTACTAATGGTTGTATGTCCATCAAAGAAGAAACGTAACTCTTGAACTAAAGGTCTTAGTTTTAATTCAAGACGTTCCATAATATCTTTTTCTTGAGTTTGTTCAGTCAACGATAAAATTCTACCCTTTACTGTTGCATAAACATCTTTGAAAGTCGGATAATCTTTAGATGTAAATTTTGAAAAATCACTGTTAAAGTCAATTCCAAAACGTTTATATGTGTCTTGCAATACTTCACTGAACATAGCTAAAACGTCTTCAGGAATGGATGGGTCATAGTAACGCATAAAAGCTTTTAGATATTGAATGGTACGAGTTAAAACAGTATAACCAAGTCCTTGTTTGATTTCCTCTTCATCAGCATCTACTACAACTTCCAAAGGGTTAATCATACCAAATTCTCCACCCTTACCAATATCAATTGTATCTCCACCAAAAGTTCTTGTAATATCCGCAAGTTCATTTTCAGGGTCAATACAAACAATTTGAGCACCATTTCTAATATGACTACGAAGTAATAATTTAGCAGCTGTACTTTTACCAGAACCTGAAGTACCTAAAATAATCATGTTCGCATTATTTCGGTTATTTTCTTTTCTTATTTTATATAAGAATTGGTTGAATAAGATTACTCCACCAGAGAAATCTACTCCAAGTAAAGTTGATAGTCCTGGGTCTTTAATACTATCAAAGATAAATGGATACATGGCAGCAACTGTAGGAGATGGAATTG
This sequence comes from uncultured Bacilli bacterium, assembly GCA_947627635.1. Lineage (GTDB taxonomy): Bacteria > Bacillota_I > Bacilli_A > RF39 > UBA660 > CANQVB01. The sequence continues at coordinate 12,551 of CANQWT010000016.1, read as the reverse complement.
GTGTTCCAATACGTTCTTCTACATCTTGCTTTGGGAAAATTGGAAGAATAGATTTTAAGACTTTTTCCTGTTCAAATCGAAGAGAAATTGCCCGTAATTCCATCGCATCTAAATAGTTTTTAACATTGGTCTTTTTAAGTTCCAAATCTTCTTTTGTATCTGCAGTAATCATAATGTGCATTTGAAAGTCGAAAATTCTTGCTTGACTTGAAGCAAGCATTGATACAAAGTACTCCAAACTCTCAGCATCCTGTCTAATTCTTTCTTTTTGAGTTTGGTCTTTTTCTTGATGATATTTCTCTCTTAAATCAGCAATTTGACGGTTAATCATTTTAGACATTGTTGAGAATGGAACAGGAATATGTTTTACAACAACTTTAATTCCTGGCATATTTGTAAGGGTTGATAAATATCCAGGTGTAATATATTTCGGATATGAAACAACACTTAAAATGGTTGCATATTTATCACTAATAAAGAAATCACTTGGATAAAAATGTAGGCCCTTTGGTGCTAACTGACTGCGAATTCCGATACTCATACTGGCATCACCGTCCCAAATTCTGTGGTATCTCCACCGTTTAAGAAGTTTTCTATAATAATTCTTAAATCTTCGTTACTTGTTTGACTTGCACTTAATCCACAACCAGCAAGTCCATTGATTAAAAGTCTAATACGCTTTTGTATCTTATCAACATCTCTTTCTTTAAATAGAATGTAATACTCAGTATCTACAATATTGTTATTGATAAACGTATTTCCCTTATCAATATCCTGCATAATTACTTTTCTAATCGCAGGAGATGTTGTATCGTTATATAAAAGTTGTAGTTGTGACATATAAACAGAAATATCAACTGGACGGTCGGCGACAACCAACCAAAATTCAAAATCAAGCATATTATAGAAGTTTTTTAAAGCCGTAATTACATTATCTTGAGCTTGAGCATCTAAGATAAAGATATTTCTAGGAGCGATTTTAACTCCTGTTACTTGTTCTCGACTTCTTAACTGTATCATTCCATTTTGAATGTTATCAATAGGAAGCCAATCTTCTGTATAAGCACTTGTAGTACTACTTTTTTGTGTCTTCGACATCTTTCACACACCAACCTTTCCATATATACTTCTGCCTTGAAGTTATAAAATTCCAAGCTTCAACAATAATGGTTAACATATTATGATAATTTGGAACAGGCAGTACTAGGAATACTGCAATTAGTGCAGGTAATATTACTAATACTGCAGCAAGAGCTGACTCTAAGGGAACTACTAGTAATAAAAATAGGGTAAGAGAAATACCAATTCCCAATAGCGCCAAGTCAATTCCTCTAAAAAGTCCAAAGTATAGCTGTCCTTTTTTTGTATTCGCAGGAATTAAATAGTCCATTGATCACACTCTCCTTTTTATTAAAATCTTCTTTAAGTCTTTTAAATACTGTCTCTATTTCTATCAGGTTCATCATGATATCTATTTTGACCTTCGCCATTAGCAACACCAGGAGACCATGTATTCTGTCCAGCGATACGCTGTCCAACGCTTTGATGTTCGCCACGATTTTGTGCTCGTCTTTGTGTTCTTCTTGCAGCATATGCACGAGGACCACCTCTTGGATCGACTGTATCAATAAGATTAGATCCCACTTGTTCCATACGTTCTCGCATACTTGGACGATGTTCTTCTTCGAAACTCGTTGATATACGGTGAGAGTCTGCAAATTTGTTTGCCTTATCGTAATTAGATTTAGCTTTTCCAGCATTAGATTGTGCAGTATACATTTCGTTTTGTAATGCTTGCTGTACATTATCCAAAGAAGTAGGAGATGCTCCTACTAGTGTATGAGTAGCTTGGTCGTAACTAACATCTTCAAAGCGATTAGCAATAGACTGCATTTCTGCTTCAGTTAAGCTGTTAGGGTCTTTACTAAAGCGGTCATATAAGTTTTTAGCTTTATCAGCTTCATCAGCAGTTCTAAACATTTCACTCTTGGCAGCATTAACAGAATCTGCTGTCACTCCATAACGACGAGCCATTCTAATTCCGGCACCTCGTACTAAACGGTCACGTGTATTATTTAAAATTCCACCAGTTGCTTTAGGATCACCTGTCCTAATCTGAGCAACCATATCTCTACCAACAGACAAAGCACCTGGACCTGCTTTTCCTTGAGCTTGAGCATCATTTGTCGCATTCGCAGCTGTTGCAGCTCCTGCCATTGCTCCAGATAGACCTCCACCTGCAAGAAAACCTCCAGCAAAACCTAAAGCACCAGATACACCAGGGCCAAAACCTACACCTTTTGTTCCTAACATTGTTTTAATAAAGTTTGGTGCTTGTTTCATAAAGAATAATAATCCAATGATAATAAATACAAGTGTCATTGCTCTTAAAAGACCTGATGCACCATTGCCAATTCGAATACCACTAATTCCATTTTGTATTAAAGAAGCAATGATAAAGATACCAAAGTAAATAATAGCTAATCGGACAAACAAATCAATATAAGTAGACATGAGAGTTTTTACCCAAGATGCAAAGGCTCCATCCTTGCTTGATTTTGGATCCACAAAACTAATAATAGGGATTGGTGCAATAATACGAAGTATCACTAATTTAATAGCACGAATGGCAACGTCAATAGTATATCCTAATAAAAGAATTGCTACGACTACTCCTACTACTGTTGAAATTCCAATCAAATAATGGAAAGCATAATGATCCCCACATTTTAAATTTACTACGTCTGTAATAGTTGCAACTGTAGCCCCTTCTTCACCATAACCACTGTCTCTAAGTTCTGCCGGACAATATGCATTAGGGCAGTTCGTATCACCATTACATGGATCATTGGATGCAATTGTATCATCCTTTACATTCACTAAAATAAAGCTTTTCAATATCGTTGTTGATAGTAGTTGCCCCATTCCCTCAAAAGAACTTCCAAGAGACGTATCTGGCACCTCCGAGGAGTCTGTAACATCTGTTGTTTGATAGCCCAATAAAAGCTTGGCAATTACATTTTCTGACAATACTCTATCTTGTACTGCATAAAGTGCTCCAAACAAAATACCATGGTCATTGATATAACCATTTAAAGTTCGAGGCTCTGCCCCTGGAATATTCAAAGGCACAATCGCTGTCAACATCAAAAGAGTAATGATAATACGAACTAAAATTTTGGAAGTACCTGTATTCTTATCTTTGATTGAATCAGGATTTATAATCAAATTTAATAAGGACATTGCCAACTTAAAAATCATGAAAATACCAAGAATTAACTGAACTCTTTGGTAAAATGCTCGAGCAATATCTCCATCAATAATTGTAGAAGTGGATACAGCAAAAAACAACTTATAAATTTGAACAATCAAAGTATAAATCGCAGAATCTAAAAGACTAAATAAAGTATGAATTGTATTTCTTACAAGACCAGGAGCACCTGTATAATGCGACATAATCTCTGCTTCCTTTCCACCTACAATTGATAATTAGGATATTCTATATAGTAGTATAACAAAACATGACAAAAATAGCAATTCACAAAATGCACTGTTGTCACTTCTGCTTAAGTATAACATGAGATAGCAAATTTGTAAAAGAAAAGTATATTTTTTCTCAACACAATTTTATTTGAAAAATTTATTAAAAAGTATTGATTTATAAACAAATGTTTTGTATATTGTTTTTGGATACATTTGAAATATATCAGATGCTTTCCCTTTCTATTTATCAAAGGATAAAAGAAAGGTGGTGGTATTTATGACAAAAAGAGAAACTTCTCTATTTATTATAATATTACTGTTATTTTTTATAGTAATCACTTTACTATTTAAATAATAAAAACATCTGATTTCAACAAAGGTTGATTTCAGATGCCATCCAAGAAAGGATTGCATTTGATTCCTACAATCAAATGTATCCTTTTTATTTTATGCAAGTTTTTCTTGCTAGATACATCATAACATAAAAATTATTTTCTATCAAGTGACTAGCTCTTGTTTTATCCTTTTGAAAAAACTTAACATTTTTGGAAAAAAATAAATAATCTATTGACTATCCATTATCATCTAAAAAGAAGTGAGCCATCTTTTCATAATTGTCTTGACTATTGAGACAAGTATCTATTAAGTAACCTTTTTCATTATTGACTTGATATTCTCTAATCCCTCTTATATAAAAATCTTTATTTCTATCTTCAATAAAGAATGGCATGATATCGTTATATAAGCATTCTCTAAACATTATCATTCTTCCAATACGACCATTGCCATCTTGAAAAGGATGAATACGTTCAAATCTAACATGAAATTCAATAATATCTTCTAAATTTTTTTGGGGAATTTTATTGTACCACTCTAGTAACTTTTTCATATCACTTGCCACATCTTTTGGTAAAGATGTTACAATGTTTCCAACAAAGTTTCTCTTCTTTTTATACTCTCCAACATTAAACTATTCTTTTTCATCATCAGTTAAAGTTCCATCTTTTAAAATAAAATGAAATTTCTTTATCATATCTTCTGAAATTTTACTATCAATAGTATCTAACATATATTTAAATAAAGTAAAATGTTTTTTTTGTTTCAGTAGCATCTTTTAATACGATAACTTTATCACTACTTGTTAAAATTGTTCCTGTATCATAAATACTTGCTGTTTCTTCAGGTGTTATTGTAGAACCTTCAATATAATTATTATGATATGCAAAATCTATTTGAGTTTTATGATATAAATTACCAGATAGCTTCATATTCTTTTGTTCTATTAAAGCCTTTTTAATTTTACTAATTCCCATAACAAATTTCTCCTTTTTCTATATCTAAATATAGCATAAAAGTGTTTCATAAGCTAAATTAAATAGTACAATAAATTTCTTACGGCATTTCTTGCGACAAGATAAATTAGATTACAAGAACTAGAACTGTCAAAAAGGTGAATGGATAGTAATTCTAACAATAATACCAAAGCTATGAATTTCGGCTAGTCACAAAGTGTGACAATTTGTCACACTTTCATTTCAATTTCTTTTGCATCAACATATTCATAATTTAATGCATTACTACTAGTAATCACACTTTCTCCTAGTTCTTCTTCTAAATTTTTTCTTGTATTACCTGTAATCTTTCCACCACGTCGTGCAATTTCAATGTTTTCCTTTAAGCCTTGTGGATTTTTCTTTTTTGCAAGTTCTCTTGTTGCAATCTCTCCTAAATCTGCTAGAGCCACTTCAATATCTGACATATTATCTCGTAAAGATTCTTTTCTTAGTCCTTTGTATGACTTATATTCACTTGCATCCATCCCGGACCAAGTTTTATAAATTTCATTGGTTAGTATGGCATACTCTTTATTTTTAGTAATTCCTCCATCTTTCCATACACCTGTAAGTTTCCTTCTATCTTGTATTCCTTTAATTCGTTTTGATATCCACTGTTCATCATAGCCTTTTACTCTATATAAATCAATTGACCTTTGTGCTGCGATGGATGGGTCAAATACCTCGTCAATTCTTTCCCTTCCAAGTTTTGCCAACCATTGCTTTATAGGTTCTGCATTCTTACTTGGAACACTTTCAATTATTCGAAACATTCCTTCTATATCAACAACATCGGTATTATAATATTTTTCATCCAAAGCTTTTAATTTCAGTTGGTTACAATTTGTAACCGTCTCATTTTCTTCCTGCTTTAATCTGTGTTTTAAAACCTTCCCATAATTTCTTGGATTATTACTTTCTGAGACAATACCTATAATATCAACTACACTAATATAGTATTTTTCTTCATCCTTATCCCAAACTGTCCTTATTGTTTCATTATTAAATATTTTGTTTACTAAATACTTTTTATCTTGATTCATAATTAAACCTCCCATAATTCCATTATATAGAAGAACAATTGTTTGACAATGTATTTTTTAATTTTTCGAAAGAAAAAAGAGCCTATATCAAAATCAACTCTTTTATTAGTTTCTACAAATGATAATATTTCATCAAATCATCATATTCTCTTTCAACCATTTCATCAAATTCATTTCCCATTTTTATATTTGTTCCTTGAATAATTCCATCATATATTAAGTTTCCTTTAAATGGAATAATGGAGGTCATAACAACATATGGCAGTTGCTTATAAGATATAATTTCATCAATATTATCATGTATTCCTTTAACCATATAAATTCTATCTTCTCCCATAAATGCAGTATACTCTAATTCATATCTAGCAATAACAAAAATATTTCTAATTCCCTTTTTAAATGCATCAGCAAGCTCTAACTCTTCTTGACTAAATTTATAGGGATTGATTTTACAAAATTCCAAAACAATTTGTTCTTTTTCTTCCCAAAATTTATCAATAATATCATTCATTTTAGAAGGGTCAATATGGATATGATTATATATTTTAAAATGCTTCTTAATTTTATATTTCTGATTTGTATATTCCAATAATCCAAAATAGATTTTATAAAATAGTTCCGCATCCTTTTTAGATAAACATGCATTTCTTTGTTTCACATATCGAATTTCTTTATCCATTTGTAGTTTTTCATTCTTCATTTTAATTTCTTTAGCTTGATTTGGTGTATATCCATTTAAAGCACCAGAAGGCATTTCATCCATTGCTTCATCTAATACATTAAAGAATTTTATTAAATCAAAATATCTTAAAATTGGAACTTTTCTTATCATGTCTTTTAAAGGTTTTCTATCAATGTTTAACATTGCATATTCTCTAATACGTTCAAGGGCTGTATTCCTAAAGAAAGGCAACTTTTTGATTTCAATTAAAAACTTTTTGATTTTAGGATTATTGATATCGAAGTCATAATAAAATATATTTTTATAAGTTCGAATATCTATCTGTTGATTTCCTGCTATCCCTTGCAATTTTCTTTGTTTTTCTATTTCATCTGCTATCCAATAATCATCTTGAAAAATTGCAATAGGCATCTCACTTTCAAATCCTTCTATCTTCTTCATTGTAATAAATACATAATAATTAAAAAGTTTACTATCTAAAGTATGATTCCATACAACTTCAGGATTTAAACCTGTTATACCAGATGCAAATTTACATACAACATTTAATAAAGCAACACCCTGTATCTTACAATAACTTACCAAAAGTTCATTGAGCTCATCCATCTTTTTCTGAGTGTTCCATTTTACTTTCTTTAAAGCTTTTTGAACAAAGTCTATTATTTCATCAGGAATATAACTTTCTCCATTAAAATTACAATCCAAAAGAAATTTATTTTGTAAAGTTTTTCTTTCCCATTCGTATTGCTCATTCCAATATTTAGAGCTTAGTTGACCATATTGATTGATATTTACAAGTGCCAAAGGATTATCCATGACCCTTTTCAAACATTTAAGTTCTCTTGTTGTACAAATATCAATGATATTATCAGGATTTTTATAAATCTCATAAATAGCCTCTAACATTTTCATTCTCGTAATTTTCTCATAATCCTTAGGTTCTTCAACAATTCTTTGATACTGTTCATAAACATAACTTTTATTATAGTTTTTAATTTCTTCATACATTTTCATAACTAAACTCCTATTTCAACTCACTATTACAATGATTATATAATAACCTAATCACCATCATCAATCAATTTTTTCAATTTATCAATCTGTCTATTTAATAAAATACATAATTTATCAATTCTTCCATCACTCATTTTTGTTAAATACTGATACTTGTGTAATAAATCATCAAACCATTCTACTACACCATCTAATTTAGAAATATCAATTCTTTTTAAATTTCTAACAACTTCTATGATTTCATCAAAAGGTTTTACTTCATAAAACATTCTTCCATTTCCTGAAATATGTACTTCATCTTCATCATAATATTCCATATTCAAACTTTGTCCATTGTCAAATATAGGAGCAACATCAAGCCATTTTAAAGTATTTACATCTCTAATAATCCCAAAATTATTTAAATGCCTATCTTCATTCATAATAAGAAAATCTAAAATATACATATTTTCTACTTTTTCACGAGCATTTTCTATATGATGTTCTTCTAACTTTTTAATGTATTCTTCATAATCCTCTATACTATCATGTCTTTTCATATCACTTTGAATCTGAGAACAAGTTATAAGTTCTGTATCTTTACAAATAAAACAAGGACATTTAGAAACTACCATATCTTTATATGTATCAATTGTATATTCTGCATGACTAAAACCAAGTCTCTTACAAATTTCACTAGCTAATATCTCATTAAATGGCTGTAAAACATCGTTCTTATATCCACCTTTTAATAAATATCTTGTACCATTTTCAATAATCCAAGCTTTCTTAAGCATTCCATCTGTTGTATTATTAGGAGTTTTTAAAGATGATTCTTTTGTAATCAGTTTACTATTTAGTGATAAAGATGCTTCCATAAATTCAGCATAATCAAAATCATGTTCAAAAAAATTGATATCATCATACAAGATATTACTATCATAAGGTTTTAACCAATATTGGTCTGATAAAGATAATCCAAAAGCTTTATCTAAAAGTTCATATGGTGCGGTTATATTGAAGCGATGCAGTAATAAGTCTAGTTTATCCCTCCATGCTGGAATACCTCTTCCTTTAAACCATTCACTTAAATTTGTTTTAAAAAGAGTATTATCAATATCCTTTTCATTATAAAAACTTTTTAAAATATATGGTGCATAGTTTATATCTTTAACTTCATATATTCTATCAAAAAACTTGGAAGTTTCATTATATTCAACAACCAACACTTCTTTATTTTGATTCATTAGAATACGTTTCATAAACACATCACTTCACATATATTGATATCATTATTATATCATAACAAACTTTATCCATAAAATTATAACTCTATTTCAATTGGTGACAATTTGTCACCATACTGTTTTCTACTTGCTATGATATTGATTGATTTCCTCAACTAATTTTAAAAACTCATCTATATTTTCTTGCTTAATATTACCAGATTTATCCGTAACACCAGTCTTTGCTTTCTTATTGACAGCATCTTTATCTCTAATATCATCTTTAAATAACTGAATAATGTGATATGAAGGATATGAAGCTAAACTTTCTTCAAACTCTGTTTTCTTATCACCATCATAAATCGCAGTCACTTTTTGATATCCCAAATGAACTAACATATTTAAAACTTTAGAAATCTTTTCCGCACCGCCTGCACCCCAGCCAAATAAAGTTGCTTTTAAAGAAACACCTAATTGTTCACATATTTTAGGAAAGATTAAAACATCTTCTTGTCCTTCTGTTATGATAATATTATCTTCAATAAAAAATAATTCTTTTGCTTTCAAACCTAAAGTATGTGGATTATTGATATCTGTAATCAAACTCTTTATAAAATTTCTATCTTCATCATCTAATTTTCCTGTTTTAATATTTCCTATTTCATCTTTAAAAGTTCGAATTAAAGCACCACCATTTACAATTGCATCAAGTGAAATAAAATAAGGAGAATGTGTCGTAATAATAATTTGCCTATCTTTAGAAAATTGTTTCAATAAATGAAGTACTCTTTTTTGAAAAGTAGGATGTAGAGATAATTCAGGTTCATCTATTACAATAATATCGTTCTTTTCAGAGTCATATATTGAATCAATAATTGTAAAAATACTCCAATATCCATCGCCTATTCCCTCACGTGTATGAGAAATAGATTGGTCTGAAAATAAAATTTTTATATAATATGCTCCATCATCATTTTGTTCAATTGTCCAATCAAATGGTTCTGTGATAATTTGTTTTAAATATTTATCAAAATTTTCTTTATCATTTTGCCACTTAAAAATTCTTTCTTCAAATTGGCTTAAAGTAGAAGTTCTATTTTTTGCATTTCGGATTTGATTGACTGCATACATTTTTCTATCATTATAATAAGGATTATACATATTATATTCTACATATCTTCGAGAAGGAAGAACATATGGAATAGCATCTTTAATTTTTTCACCTAAAGAAGTCACCTGACTTCCACCTGTATCAATTGTATGTAATTCAAATGTTTTATCATCTTCATCTAAATAGATAAGATCAACTTTATTTTGATTTCTTATATTTCTTTTTCCTTCAGAGAAAGAAATTGCATTTGCTTCAGAATGATAAACTTTAATCGCTTCTATAATTGTTGTTTTTCCTGAATTATTAGGACCTACTATAACATTTAAGCCACTACCTTCATTTCCATTAGGAAGTGAAAACTCAATTGTTTCATTTTCTCCAAAACCTCTTAAACCTTTAATTGAAATCTTTTTTAGCATAATTAAAACCTCTTGATGAAATTATACAATATTTGAAACACTTAGAAAAGGATAAAACTGTTATCTTATTTTTCCACAATAATTCCTAAATCAATTAGCATAATCGAAATCAGTGAAAGTGCATTATAAGTTTGATTATTCATAAACTGTTCTTCTTCCCTTTCAAATATTTTCTTATTTATTATTATGCAAAAGAAAAAAATTACACTTTAATTTCTATAAATGTAATTTTTTGCACCATTATACATGTTTCTTTTCAAAAGCCAAACTTGAATTTATAAGCAATGTCAAAATCTTATTATTTTTTTTGCTGAGGTGGAGGTGGAGTTTTTCCAGGTTTTGGATTTGGATTTGGATTTACATTTTCATTAAGATTATGATTTGCTAATACTCTGATTGGTTTTCTTACTACTTTATCATTTTTTGCTTCCATCATTATCCTCCTTTCCACCATTTATTTCAATGCACATATTTTGGTTATCATAAGTAATATATAGTTTTTCAAACCTTCTTAACTCTTCACATCTATTAGAATCTTTTGTAACTACTACATCAGATAAATATAATTCCTTATTGTCAGGATCAAATGAATAATATTCAAGCCAGCCACCATAAACAAAATCATATTTTTTATCTACAACATAGACAAATTGTTTAATTGATTTATTATTGTTATCAAACACATCAATCCATACATCATTACCAGTTTTTAAAGTTACATGCATTTTTCTAAACAATTTATATATATATCCTTTATTTAAAAGACCAGCAACTATTATTCCTAAAATTATAGAAATCATTGTAGCATATAATACTTCTAATAATTTTATTTTGACATTTTTATCTATGGACACGAGTGAATCGAAAAAAGAAATTTTAACGATTGAAAAGTTTTTCATTCCCACATAGATGAGATGACCTATATTTGTGCATATCAGTAGAAGAAAATAAGATAAAAATCCCAATATGATAACAGATACTATATAGGTTCTTATATCAAATTTTTTCTTATTGGTTAAAGCCTCGATAATTGTTGTACAAAAAAATCCAGGTAATAATAAGACTATTATTTTTATTGTTAATTCACTTAATTCCATACTACATAAACCTTTCTAATTTAATCTATCATACTAAAACTTTGATTTCTTTCTCTTAACAGCATAACAAATGATAGAACCTAATATTCCTACAAACAAAAGACTTACAATTATATCTGATGCTGTTACTTTATACTCTTCCTTTTCATCAAGAAAAGTATATTCTTCTTCATCATTTTCTTCTTTGTTATTTATCTCTTCTCTCGTAATATTTAGTTGATATTCTTTGCTAGAACCATCTTCTGCAGTGACTTTGATATTGATTATATTTTCTCCTACTTCTAGTTCAGTAAATGGATTATAATCTACAGTTGATTTACTATCATTTGGAAGAACTGATATTGTAACCCTATCATTCTTTGTTTGATAAGATAAAGTATCAGAAAGAGATAACTCTTCTTCATCAATAGTTATGCTTTTTAAAGAAGTATCACTACTCTTTGGAGGTTCTTGGACAATAGGTTGTTGATAAACATAATTAGAATTACTATAAGAGTTAGAACTTGAACTAGAAGAATCACCTCCACCATAAGCACAACCACCATGATGAGAACAACAACCTTGATGACAATCCTGACAACTAGGACTTCTTGTTCCATCATTACACATGATATTAGCATTTACAACAAGTGGTAAAAAAAGAAAGAGAACCAAAAATAAACAACCAATTTTTTCCAAAACTTTTTTCATTATTCCACCACACTTCTATGACTAAAGTGTAACATACAATATGCTAAAATGGAATATTTATTTTAATTATGTTCATTTTGATAATGATATCCGAAATCATATTAAATTTTGATTTGAATATTCTACCATTTTAAGTCTGTATTAGGACTAAAAAGAGATCATCCATGCAAAAGAAAAAAGCCTTAATTTTGGCTTAAATATTCATTATCATCTTTAAGAGACAAAAGTAGACTCTTCATATATACTTTTGAATCTAACTAGTAGTTTTGACTCCATTATTTTTTTCCATTTTATTGAAATTTTCTGTTCTAACTTTTTAAAGATTTGACTAGTTTCTATTTTTTTAAAGAGTTTCATTCTAATAATTTCTATAGTAGTACATATTACATATATAGCTAACGCGTTGTGCTAGTTGAAAGATAAGATATCTGAAATATGTGTATTTCCACCATTTAAATAGGTAAGCAAATTGA
>CANQWT010000015.1 GCA_947627635.1 uncultured Bacilli bacterium | reverse complement strand
TTTCTTCAAATAAAGTTTATCTTTATTTGTTATTTACTTAAAAATAGTTTATAATATCTTCTCGTATCTTAGTTTACGTAATTACTTTTTATGTATACTAAATACTTCTATCAGAATATAAATCTGCGGGAAGTTATGTCTTTTCAAAAAAATTTTTTGAACTTCTCGTTCCTTTTGAGTGAGATAATTTAATTCATTTTTCTTTTATATATGCCTTTTTTCTAAAATTTATATGAATTTTTCTTTTTATTTATAATGTTTTCCGAGAACTTCCAATTAAAAAAGAGATTTCTCTCTTAGTGGGACGTTATCTCTTAATTTAACGATCTTGCTTTTTCTTATTGAATGCAATAGAAACTTTTTTCTATTTATGATATAGTAGATGCAGGTGTTAAAAATGAAACAAGAAAACATGCGTGCTTTTTCAATTATTGCTCATATTGACCATGGAAAAAGTACTTTAGCAGATAGAATATTAGAAAAAACAGGTGCTGTCACAGAGCGAGAAGCAAAAGCTCAACTATTGGATTCTATGGACTTAGAAAGAGAACGGGGCATTACTATTAAATTAAATGCAGTAGAACTTCCATTTCATTATCATAATGAAGACTATTTGCTTTCTTTAATTGATACTCCAGGACATGTCGACTTTAGTTATGAAGTATCAAGAAGTCTCGCAGCTTGTGAAGGAGCTTTGCTGATTGTTGATGCAACACAAGGAGTAGAAGCTCAAACACTTGCCAATTTATATCTAGCTCTTGAAAACAATTTAACAGTTCTTCCCGTCATTAACAAAATTGACTTACCTAGTGCTGATATTTCAAAGGTAACAACTGAACTTGTAAACTTAGGCTTTGACCAGAATGATATCGTTAAAGTCAGTGCCAAAACAGGCGAAGGAATTGATGATTTAATGGATGCCATTATTCACAAAATACCATCTCCTAAAGGCAACAAGCAAGCTCCTTTAAAAGCCTTAATCTTTGATAGCTTTTATGATTCTTATAGAGGAGTTGGCATCGCAGTTCGAATTGTCGATGGAGCTTTAAAAAAAGGTGATACGATTTTAATGATGGATACAGGTGCAACTTATGAAGTGACAGCTCTTTATACACATAATCCTAAAGAACAAGAAACCTCTTCATTAAGTACAGGTGAAGTAGGCTATATCTATGCTTCAATTAAAAGTATTTCTGACGTTCATGTTGGAGATACCATTACTTTAAAAGATGCTCCTTGCGAGAAAGCTCTTCCTGGATATAAGCGAGTTAAAAGTATGGTCTACTCTGGAATTTATCCAATTGATGCCTCTAAATTTGAAGAGTTACGAGAAGCTTTAATGAAATTAAAGTTGAATGATGCAGCTCTTACCTTTGAGCCTGAAACATCTCTTGCTTTAGGATTTGGCTTTCGTTGTGGCTTTTTAGGACTTCTTCATATGGAAATTATTGAAGAGAGAATTAGAAGAGAAGCAGGAATTGAAATTATTGCTACAAGTCCATCTGTTATTTATGAATGCACTCTTACTAACAATGAAGAGATTTTAATTGATGCACCGAACAAAATGCCGGATAGAGCAAGTATCAAAGAAATTCGTGAACCAATTGTCAAAGCTTCTATTTATACACCAAAAGCTTATATTGGAGATGTGATGAAGTTGGTTCAAGATAAACGAGGTCAGTTTTTAAATCTGTCTTATCTTGATGAAGAACGAGTTATTTTAGAGTATGACTTACCACTTTCTGAAATTGTCTTTGATTTCTTTGATAAGTTAAAGTCTTATACGAAAGGTTATGCCTCTTTTGATTATGAATTTAAGTGTTTTGCACCTGCAGACCTTGTTAAAGTTGATATCTTATTAAACCATGAAATTGTCGATGCTTTATCTGTTATCTTACATCGAGATTTTGCTTATCAAAGAGGAAAAAAGATTGTTGAAAAGTTAAGAAATATTATTCCAAGACAACTCTTTGAAATTCCTATTCAAGCAAGTATTGGTAGCAAGATTATCGCAAGATGTGATATCAAAGCTTTAAGAAAAGATGTTCTTGCGAAGTGTTATGGTGGAGATATTACTAGAAAAAAGAAACTGTTGGAAAAGCAAAAAGAAGGAAAGAGGAGAATGAAACAAATAGGAAGTGTTGAACTTCCACAAGAAGCATTTATGAGTGTGTTAAATATGGATGATGAAAAGTAAAATAAAAATAAAATTATAGAAAATAACAAAATAAAATCACTGTACTAAAGGGGGATATTATGAAAATTACAAATTTAATGGTCAATGATATTACAGTTACAAACCTTTTAAACCATACAAAATCAAACCTTGTCTCTTATAGAATAGATAAGGAAAACGAGAAGATGCAGTTAGAGTTTGGGAATGGTCGAATAAAAGAAATCGCCTACAAACCTCGTAATTTAGAACTTTGTGAAAACAAAATGTATCATGATTTCATGAAAGAAAAAGAAAGAATAGAACAATTTCTTCGAAGAGAAAAAGAAAAGACAAAATGGATGGGTCTTGCTCTTTTTGGAACTTCTTTCATGCTTCCTTTTCCGTTTGGAATTGTGCTAGTAGGAGCTAAAGCATCTTGGGTCAATAAAAGAAATTTTAGGCTTTGTCAAATGGAAGATGAGTTAAACAAGATTACTTTTGTTGCAACCAAACAAGAACCCATCGAGGACCTTTTAACAGAAACGCCTTTTCTTCAAACTTTATCTTTATCTTCAAGAGAAACCATTAAGAAGAATGAACGACGGTATACTTTAAATAATTACGATGAAATTCCTTTAGTAGACCGTAATAAAATTCAAAAGAAAGTCCTTGAAATTCAAGGAAGGCCTAGTCGAATAAGGATTTAAAATGAGAATGAGTATACTTGTTTTCTTATAAGCAAGTTGCTATAATGAATTTAACACAAAAAGGAAAGTAGGATATTTATGAATATGAAACGAATTGCGATTTATGGAGTTATTGGAATTTTAATTTTAATGTTTTATATTTTATATTGTCCTAAAGCAAGTTCGATGGATGGAAAAGTGGATACATTGGTTGTTTCACACTTTACTAAAGAAACTAGTTTAGAAAAAGAATTTTCTAATAAAGAAAACTCGATTGAAGGAATTGGATTTCGCTTTGAAACCTATGGAAATAAGAAAAATAAAGGACACTTGAATTTTAAAATTTTAGATGAAGATAAGACGATTTATGAAACCTCTATACCTATCTCTAAAATTAGTAATGATGAAATTTATACTGTACCATTAAAGCCATCGCTACTTTCTCCAAATAAAAAATATAAGATCAAGTTAGCTGTAGAACAACTAGATGAACAAACAACATTAGGTATATATGGTTTTATTAAATCTCAAACAGACAAGTCTTTAAAATATGATATTGGTGTTTATTATGAATACCGTCAACATACTATGATGCTTCTTATTTATATGCCAATTTATCTAATTATAGTTTGTTTGATAGAAATATTTAGAAAAAGGAGTAGGGCATGAAAGCATTAAAGAAAATACAAAATATGAAAGTAAAATGTAAAATTTTATTGTTTGTAATTGTAACTTTATGTATTGCAGGAATGAATTTTATTTGTTACAACTATCGAGTATTTAAATTACCTCAAAATGATAGAAATTATACAATAGATTTTAATGACATAAAGTATAAGGGCTTTGAACTCAAAAACAATACCCTTATCCAGACAAGTGATAAGGCAACCATTAAGCTCAATTTAAAGCAAAAGTATTTAAGAGATATTATAATTGATTATGATGCTAGCGATGAAATTCACGTTCAATATACTGGTCAAGAAAGTAATGCTTATGGTTTTATGGAAGATTATGAAGATGAAGATGTTTGTTATGATTTTCTAAATCATTGTGGTTTACATCTCAATAATAAAGTTTCTACATTGCAAATGAAATTTGAAGGAAAAGATATAGAAATTCATCAAATCAAAGTTGAAGCACCAATTTATTTTAATTGGAGTACTTTTATTTTCTTTTTCATTGGGATTCATCTTCTATTATTCCTCTTTTTCGAAGGAGCTCGTTTCAAAGAGAAAAAACATATTTTGTTTTTGATTTGTGCACTTTCCATTGGAGCAATTTTTCTCTGTTCTACACATAATGTTACCTCAATTTCCTTTGATGATGAAATGCATTATAGAAATTCTTTAGGGTTATTACGTGGAACAAAACAGTCTACTACAGATAATCATTTATCATCTTATCTTGCCTTTAAAACTTTTGATACATCTATTGAAAGACAAGATTATCAAGATTACTTAAATCAACACGATAAAGAGTTATTGTATACTAATAATAATTCTGATATTTTTAGTCCAACAAAATTAGTTTATTTACCATACGCTTTAGCAATGAAAGTGGCATCTTTAATTGGCTGTGATAAAATGACTTGTTTCTTCTTTGCAAGAGTTGTTAGCTTAATTCTTTATTGTTTTGTCTTTGCTCTTGCTATTAAAATAATTCCAAATTATAAGAATTTATTGATGGTAATTGGATTATTACCACAGTCTTTATATCTTGCTTCGAATTTTAGTTATGATCCAACCGTTATTGCTTTTACAACCCTTGCTTTTGCTATATTCTATTATGAGTATCATCATAAAAATGAGAAATTACAACTTAAAAACGTATTGCTATTTGTTTTTGCATCTTTATATGGTTCTTTTCCAAAAGTGATCTATGTTACAATCTTATTGCTTATGCTGTTCTTACCGAAAGAAAAATTTGAAACTAGGAAACAAAAATGGAAATTTAATTGTTTAATCATTCTATTATTCTGTTGTGCTTTTGTAACTTTTGTAGGACCAATGTTAACGAAAGGAAATGAAATTGGAGATACTCGAGGAGGAGCTGTTTTACCGATTGCCCAAATGAAGTTAGTATTTGCAGCACCACTTTCTTCTTTATCTGTCATTTATCATGGCATTTTTCTTAATAGTCTTCAGAAATTTATTATCCCAGATACATATGGAATTTTAGGATATTATGGAAAAATGGGACAAGATATTTCTTATATCTTTGTCTTGCTAGCTATTGTTCTTTGCTCTTTAGAAAGAGGGGAATACAAAAAAATTGAATTTAAGCAGAAAGTTATTTCTTTTCTCCTTATCGCTTTTACAATCTGTGAAATCTATCTTTCAATGTTTGTTTTATTTACTCCTTTTGGTAAGGATCATATCGCAGGAATTCAAGCTCGATATTTTATTCCATTATTATTTCCTTTCTTATATCATTTAGCCTATTCTAATTTAAATAATGGACTTTCTAAAACAAAAACAACATTTTTAAGTGTAGTACTGATGTGTAGTGCTAATCTATACCTGATCTATTACACAATATTACAGGTTTATTTTATATAAAAATTTGCAAAGGATGTGAAAAAGTTTGAATACAAAAAGAGCCGTTTATATTCACATTCCTTTTTGTAAAAAAATCTGTCCTTACTGTGACTTCTGTAAGGTTTTTTATGATGCTGATTTAGTCAATCAGTACCTGGATGTCTTAAATCAGGAAATTTTGTCTAACTCTATCAAAGAACCTTGTAGAAGTATTTATATTGGTGGAGGAACTCCTTCTTGTTTATCCAACACCCTTTTAGAAAAGCTTTTTCAAATTGTTAGACAAATTCCTACTGATGGTCAAACAGAATATACAATTGAATGTAATATTTTAGACTTAGAGGAAGATAAAATTCATATCTTTAAAAAATATGGTATCAATCGAGTAAGTGTAGGAGTAGAAAGTAGTATTTTAAAACTTCAAAAAAAATTAAACCGGATTGTGCCAAGAAAAGTGCTTGAAGAAAAAATCAAGCTCCTCAAGAAAAATGGCATTCAAAATATCAATGTGGACTTAATGTATGCCATAGAAAATGAGACTTTAGAAGATTTAAAAGAAGATATCTATTTCTTTTTAAAATTAGATACAACTCATATTTCTACTTATTCTTTAATGATAGAACCTCATACAAAGTTTTATATCCAAAATCAAAAAGAAATAGATGAAGAAGAGAACGCTAAAATGTATGAGTTGATTTGTAAAACTTTAAAAGAAAATGGCTATCAACATTATGAAGTCAGTAATTTTGCAAAACCTTCCTTTCAGTCTATTCACAATTTAACTTATTGGGATAACGAAGAATATTATGGTTTTGGAGTAGGAGCACACTTTTATTTAGATGGTGTAAGAGGCTACCATAAAAGAAATATCTATGCTTATATAAATGGCTGTGAGAAGCTAGAAAAAGATAAAATAACCAAAGAGGATGAGATGGACTACTTCCTTCTTTTAGGTCTACGTAAAAGTAAAGGGATTTCAAAGAAAAAATTTCAGGAACAATATGGCCTATCACTTCAGGACGTCTATGATTTTTCATCCTTTATAAAGAAAGGAATGATTATAGAAAATGACGACTATTTCGCTTTGGCTGATGCCTATTTTTATGTTATGAATGAAGTTCTTGTAGAACTACTTTGTACAAAAAAATTATAAAAGTTCTTGCAAACATTTGTTTATGCCTGTATACTAGTAGTAGAAGAGGTGTAATAATGACGAGAGAAGAACTTTTTAAAGAAGAATTAGACTATATTCAAAACGATATTATTCGAAGTGATGCAAAGTATTTATTATCGAAGTTGCCTGAATACTTTTTTCATGTACCCGCAGCATCTACAGGAAAATATCATCCAAAGTATGCTCAAGGAGAAGGTGGACTTGTAAGACATACTAAGGCAGCAATTCGTTTTGCCAAAGAAATCTTAAACAATTCGATTTTTTCCTCTTATTTTACAAAAGATTGTCAAGATGTGTTGATACTTGCTCTACTTCTTCATGACGGTTTTAAAAAAGGAAAAGTTGAAGAAAAATATGTACGTTTTGACCATCCTTTAATTGCTGCATCTTTTGTGGAGGAAGAAAAAGACCATTTGAAAATGGATGCGGAACTTATTTCCATTCTAATCGACTGTATTAAAACACACATGGGACCGTTTACAAAAGATTATTTTGGCCATGAAGTCTTAGAAAAACCAACGACCAAATATCAACTTTTCGTTCATTTATGTGATGATTTATCTAGTAAGAAATGTTTCTCCTTGAATTTTGACGAAGAAAATCACATTGTAGTAGAGTAGGTGAAAGCTATGGAAGGGAAGATTATTGTTATTGAAGGGTGTGAAAATATTGGAAAAGAAACTCAAAGTAAATTGCTTGTCAAATCTCTCAAAGAAAAAGGATACCAAGCAATCGAGTTTTCTTTTCCGAATTATGAAAGTCCGACAGGTAAAATTTTTAGAGACTGTGTTTTAGGAAAAGAAAAAGAAAGCTACTTTCAAGAAGAAGTAACAGAAATTGACCCAAAAGTAGTTTGTCTTTATACCGCAGCGGATAGAAAATATAATATCGATAAGCTTCTAAAGTATAAAAAAGAAGGCTACTATATTATTTTAAATCGCTATACCAGTTCAAATATGGCTTATCAAGGAAGTAAAATAGAAAATTCCGATGAGCGGTTCTATATGTATCAGTGGATTGATAAATTAGAGTATTGGCTCTTAAATCTTCCAAAACCAGACCAAACTCTATTACTAAATGTGCCGACAGAATATTTGAAACATCCTACTGAAGTTAAAATCGCATCCGTCTATCAAGAACTATCTGAACTTTATCATTGGGATATTATTGACTGTGTAATAGATGATAGAAGAAAGACCATTTCAGAAGTTCATGAAGAAATTATGAAGAAGATAGGACTTTAAAACAGTTTTTTTAAACAAGTTTACTAGGTGTTTCGTAAACTTGCTTTTTTCTATAAAAATATTATATAATGAATATGATGAAAGTTAGGAAAATAAAAAGTTTCACAAAAAGAAAGTAAGAAGAGAAAATCACTATAATTAAAAATAGGCGAAAAGATGATTAAAAATCGGTTTCAATTCTCTTGAGGGGTTCAAATAAAGTGATAAAACGATTACTTTCGTCAAAAATGTATGATTGATATACTTTTGGAAATTAAAATCCATCTAAAAAGTTGAGAAATCAACAATTCATTTCAAATGCCTAAAATGGCAAAGGAGGATTTATGAAAGGAATTATTTTAGCTGGAGGAAGTGGAACAAGACTTTATCCAATTACAGAGGGGATTAGTAAACAATTGATGCCGATTTATGATAAGCCAATGATTTATTATCCACTATCTACTTTAATGCTCGCAGGGATACAAGAGATTTTAGTCATTACAACAGAGGAAGACCAAGCAAACTTCAAACGTCTATTAAAAGATGGAAGTCAATTTGGAATTCAAGTATCTTATGCTATTCAAAAACGTCCTGAGGGACTTGCTCAAGCATTTTTAATCGGAGAAGAATTTATTGGAAATGATACTTGTGCAATGGTCTTAGGAGACAATATTTTCTATGGGAATGGTTTTAATGATGTGCTTTTAAATGCTAGTAAAAATGCCCAAGCAGGAAAAGCAACGATTTTTGGAAATCAAGTCAAAGACCCAGAACGCTTTGGAATTATGGAACTAGACCAAGAACAAAACGTTTTATCAGTAGAAGAAAAACCACAACATCCAAAATCAAACTATGCGATTACAGGACTTTATTTTTATCCTAAAGGAGTGAGTCAAGTTGCGAAAATGGTCAAGAAATCTCCACGAGGAGAGCTTGAGATTACAACTTTAAATGACTTGTATTTAAAAGAAGGAAAGCTAAAAGCAGAACTTTTAGGTGAGGGCTTTACTTGGTTTGATACAGGAACATTTGATAGCCAAACAGATGCGATTAACATGATTAGAACCATTCAAAATAATAAGGATAAAGTCATATGCTGTCCAGAACAGATTGCTTATTATCGAGGTTGGATTACAAAAGATGAGCTTCAAAAAAGAGCTACTCTTTTAGAAAAAAATACATATGGACAATATTTAAAAAAATTGATTAAGGAGACAAAGTAAAATGAAAAAAATTGAAACAGGATTAGAAGATTGTTATATTATTGAGCCTGACCGTTTTGGAGATGACCGAGGATATTTTTCACCATACTATATTGAAAAAGAGTATCAAGAATTAGGATTTCAAGGAATTGTTCAGGCCAATGAAAGTATGAGTAGTAAAGGGGTTATTCGAGGACTTCATTTTCAGAAAGACCCAAAGTGTCAAGCAAAAATTGTGGAAGTTATTAGTGGAAAAGCTATTGATGTTGTTGTAGATATGCGAGAGGATTCTAAGACTTATGGAAAATGGACGAAAGTATTATTAAGTCCTGAAAACAATAGAAGGCTTTATGTTCCAAGAGGTTTTGCTCATGGCTTTGTAAGTCTTGAAGATCATACCAAATTTCGTTATTTCGTTGATAATGATTATGCTCCAAATTTAGAAGGAGGTATTCTTTGGAATGATAAAGCTCTTGATATTCCTTGGGATGAAATATTGAATGAGTATGGTATTGAAAAGCCAATTCTTTCTTCTAAAGACGAAGTAAGAGAACCTTTAGAAAAAAGCAAAATTCATTTTAGAAAAACGAAACAAAAATATTTAATTACTGGAGTGAAAGGACAACTTGGATATGATTTGGTAAGAGAACTTGAAAAAAGAGGAGAAACTGAGATTTTAGCCATTGATATTGATGAAATGGATATTACCAATAGAGATTCAGTCTTTGATGTTATCAAAAATTATCAACCTGATGTGATTTTTCACTGTGCTGCTTGGACACAAGTAGATAAGGCTGAAGATGAAAAAGACTTATGTCATCTAGTCAATGTTGTTGGAACTAAAAATATTACAGATGCATCCATTGAAGTTGGGGCAAAACTCATCTATCTTTCAACAGACTATGTTTTTGATGGTACAAAAGAAGGCCTTTATGAAACAGACGATACAGTCAATCCCAAAAGTGTTTATGGACTTACAAAATATCAAGGCGAAGAAGAAGTAAGACGAAATCCAAAGCATTATATTACAAGAATTTCTTGGGTCTTTGGAATTAACGGAAAGAATTTTATTAAAACCATGCTTTCTTTATCAGAAAACCATGACACTTTAAATGTTGTGAATGACCAAATTGGTTCACCAACTTATACGGTTGACCTCGCTCGTCTTTTAGTGGATATGTCTTATGAAGAAAAATATGGAACCTATCATGCTACAAATGAAGAGTTCTGTTCATGGGCAGACTTTGCAAAGTATATTTTTGAAGTCAATGGAAAGAAGACAAAAGTAAATCCTGTATCAACAGAAGAATACTTAAAGTTAACAGGTACAAAACAAGCGTATCGTCCTTTTAACTCTAAACTTTCTAAAGCAAGTCTTGATGAGGCAGGGTTTGATAGACTTCCTACTTGGAAAGATGCTGTAGAACGCTATAGTGAAGAATTAAATCAAGCGAAAGTGTTAGAAAGGAAAAAGTAAGATGAAGTTTTTAATTACTGGTGGTGCAGGTTTTATTGGAAGCAATTACTTACATTATGTAACAGAAAAGTATAAGGAAGACTTTTTCGTCTGTTTAGATGCCTTAACTTATGCAGGAAATTATCATAATATTGAGATGCTTGAAGGAAAAGAGAATTATAAATTTGTAAAAGGTGATATTACAGATAGAGATTTTATTGATGCTCTTTTTAAGAGTGAACACTTCGATATAGTCATAAACTTTGCTGCGGAGTCACACGTTGATAACTCTATTAAAAATCCAGCCATCTTTTTAAATACCAATATTATTGGAACGGAAGTCTTGATGGATGCTTGTTTGAAATATGGTATCAAAAGATTTCATCAAATATCAACGGATGAAGTTTATGGGGATTTACCTCTTAATCGACCTAGTTTGTTGTTTCATGAAGATACTCCAATTAAGACATCTAGTCCGTATTCCACTTCTAAAGCAAGTGCAGACCTCTTAGTTATGGCTTATCATAGAACTTATGGACTACCTGTTACAATCAGTCGTTGTTCGAATAACTATGGTCCTTATCAATTTCCTGAGAAGCTTATTCCAGTTGTAATTTCAAAAGCTTTAAAAAATGAAAAAATACCAGTTTATGGTAAGGGAGAAAATGTTCGTGATTGGATTCATGTTCATGACCACAATGTTGGAGTAGATTTAATCGTTAGAATGGGAAAAGTTGGAGAAATCTATAACCTTGGAGGACATTCTGAAAGGACAAATTTAGAACTTGTAAAGTTGATTTTAAAAGAATTAGGCACAAGCGAAGATTTAATTACCTTTGTAGAAGATAGAAAAGGACATGACTTACGTTATGCCATTGATTCAAGTAAAATTGAAAAAGAACTTGGTTGGACGAGAGAATATTCCTTTGATGAGGGTATTAGAAAGACCATCGATTGGTACTTCAACCATCAAGACTGGATAAAGGATATTGAAACTTTAGAATATCAGAAAGCCTATCAAGAAAAGAAGCAAACATCTCTTTCTAAAACATTTTAAATTAGAGTCCGTTTTTACGGATTCTTTCTATTATGATAATATGAAATTTCAAGAAGGAAAACTTGCTATTTTCTTTTGAAATTTGTTAAAATGGAATAAAGAAGTATAGAAATAGGAGAAGTGATAAAATGATAGTTCCATTTTTATTTGTGAATGAAAAAGATTATACTCATCCCTTATGGTTATTTTATAAATATATGCAATTTTCTTTAGACAATGATTTTCCAATTATTGCTGAAGAACCATTTTTTAAAA
This sequence comes from uncultured Bacilli bacterium, assembly GCA_947627635.1. Taxonomy (GTDB): domain Bacteria; phylum Bacillota_I; class Bacilli_A; order RF39; family UBA660; genus CANQVB01. Next base: position 12,518 of record CANQWT010000015.1, on the reverse strand, counting down.
GTCCGACTTATTACGAAAAAAAGAAGGTTTATCCATTTCAGTCTTTTCATAATGATTATGATGAAGTTTATGAATTTTATCGCCCGACAGATGAAAAGTTAAAAAAACTAAAGAAATATATTATTACAACTGAAGAGAAACAAAAAATACTTTCCAAATATCCTGATTTTATTAGTGGTATTAAGAGCTTATTAGAAAAAAGGGATAGAGATTTTGAAAAGGTTATTTTAAAATTGGTGACTCAAATAGAAAAAGATTATGGTAAAATTGACGCTATTTTAACATGGAGTTGGTATCCTAGCCTAGAAGCTGTTTGCAAAAAGAAAAATATTTGCTTAATTCAACAAGAACTTGCAACATTTAGACCTCATGTTTATGAATTAAAAATGGGATATTTCCAATTTTATGATAAATTTAATAGTAACCAATTGGAACAAGATTATAAAACATTTCAGAAAGAAACTAAGAAAAAAGAGATTTTTAGTCGTGAAGAAATACTCAGTTTATTTTTAGCACGAGATTGTCTACATTTCTTAAAACATTTAAACGACCAACCTAAATATGAATTTGGTGTTAGTATTGGAACAGATCGGGATGCTTTTGCAGAAGCCAAATGTAAAATGAATCATGATCAACTATTAGAAGATGTTTTAAAAATAGTACCAAAAGAGCGAGTTTCTGTTCGCTTACATCCTACTAGAAAAAAGAAAGAATTTTATGAGGCAAACTATTGCGTTGACCATTCTTTATCTTCATTTGAATGGATTTTAAAAAATAGAAGAATTGTAAGTATTGGAAGCAATATTGCCTTTGAAGCAGAACTTTTAGGTAGAACATCTTATGTCATTGGAAAAAACTATCCTTATGGTTATGGTGGAATTACAAGTTTAGATTATATGGATGAAAAAGTATGTGAACTAGAGTACTTAAACTATATTATTTTTGGTTATTTTGTGCCTTATTCTTTAATGTTTGATTTAGATTATATTCAGTTTCGTATGAATCATCCATCTTTAACAGAAATTTATGAATATCATCTTTCTTATCTTCTAAAAAAATGCCATTTAACAAAGAAAATTTTTGAGTGTCATGGAAGAAGTCGTGTTATTATGATTTTAAAACATGCTAAAGGATTAAATGATACAGAAATACAAGATGTTTTAGACTATACTTACTTAGAAGATGTTATAAAGGAGCTGACACATCAAGTGAATTTAAATGAAGCTAAATATCAAGAAGTTGTCAATAGTCGTTCATGGAAGATTACCAAACCATTGCGAGATTTAAAAGGATTAAAATCAAAATCGGATTAGCATGGTTTTACAAAAATACTATTTTTCTGTATAATAAATATTAAGAAAAATACAAGGAGGTTCTTCATGAAGTTGTGTGGTGTTGTTGTCTTATTTCATCCAGATGATGAAGTACTTAAAAATATCAATACTTATCTTTCTGATTTAGAAGTTTTATATGCGATTGACAATAGTCAAGATAAAAGTAATTTATTTTCTAATAATAAAAAGATAAAATATATTGCAAACTGTGAAAACAAAGGAATAGCAAAAGCATTAAATCAGGCCTGTTTGCTTGCCATTAAAGAGGGCTACTCTTACATTTTAACAATGGACCAGGATAGTGCTTTTCAAAATAAAGATTTAAACAAAATGAAAAAGAAAATTGAACAGTCTTTGCAAGAAGATATTGGTATTTATAGTCCGCTTCATCAAACAGCAAGCAGTAAGATGAATTGCAATATTCACGAAGAAACAGAAGTTGTAATGACTTCTGGGAATATCATTGATTTAAGAGTTTGGGAAAAAATTGGGGGGTTTGATGAGGATTTCTTTATTGATGGAGTCGACCATGAATATTGCCTGCATCTTCAAAAAGAAGGCTATAAAATCAAGATATTTCAAGAAATTCCATTGCTTCATTCTCTTGGGAAAACAGAAGAAAAAAAGATATTTGGTCATACTATAACACTAACAAATCACGCTCCTATAAGACGTTATTTTATTACTAGAAATCGACATTATATTTATTCAAAATATCATGATACATTTAAAGAGTTTTGTGAAAAAGAATTGAAAAATCAAAGAAAAGAAACTATTAAGATGCTTCTTTTTGAAAAACAAAAATGGGAAAAGACAAAAGCTATTATAAGGGGAAAACGTGATTATAAAAAAAATATAAAGGGACTACCAGAAGATTTAAAGGAGAAATTACAATGAAACATTACCATATTGACAATTATTTTTTTGATATTGAAAATAAAACTTTATATGTAAGAGGTTGGCTATTTTTAAGAGACTGTGATATTGTAATTCAAATTGATAATCAAGAAGTTTTAAGAGAAAAACCCAATCAATATCGTTATGATATTTGTGAAGAATATAGTCATAAGGAAGACAAAAATAATTATGGATTTGAATATACAATTACCTTAGAAAATACATATAAGAAAATTCAAATTACTGCAGAAACTTCTAAGAAAAAATATACTTTATTTAAAACTATTGTACCTACAACTGAACTTGAAAAAAAATGGGCTCAATTTAAACTTTTAGTTAAAAAGTTTTTTCGACTGATTCTAAGAAAAAATATACAATTGTTAAACCCTTTTTTAATTCGAGATTATGTCATGAAAGCAAGAGAAAACAAGTCTTATCAAGAAGCTAAAAAATATTATATTAACCCGAATAATTCATTTCAGTATCGTAATTGGGTTCAAGAAAAAGAAGCAAGAGAAGTCCCTATCCAAAGAACGTTTTCTTATCAACCACTTATTTCTATTATTATGCCAGTATATAATGTTGAAATTTCTTATTTAAAAGCTTGTATAGATTCTGTTTTAGCTCAAACATATCCTAATTTTGAACTCTGTATTGCTGATGATTGTTCAACCCAAAAAGAAATTCATACTGTTCTTGAAGAATATAAAAAGAAAGATCAGCGTATTAAAGTAGTTTATCGCAAAGAAAATGGACATATATCAAAAGCTAGTAATTCAGCACTTCTCCTTGCAACGGGAGAATTTATTGGTCTACTTGATAATGATGATGTTTTAATAAAAGATGCCTTAGAAGAGGTTGTTGCGGCCCTCAATCAAAACCCTAAATATGACTTTCTTTATAGTGACCAAGATAAATTAGATATGGATAATCATCTTTGCTTTCCAACATATAAACCTGCATGGTCTAAAGATTTATTCTTAACCCACAACTATATTTGTCATTTTACTGTGATTCGTAAAAGTCAAATTGATAAAGTAAATGGTTTTAGAACGGGCTATGAAGGAGCTCAAGATTATGATTTATTTTTGAGAGTGATTTCTAATATTAAAGAAAAAAATATTTGCCATATTCCTAAAGTTTTATATCATTGGCGTATGATTATAGGTTCTACTGCAGCAGTAATGAGCAATAAAGATTATGCATTTGAACGCGGAAGAAAAGCCTTGGAGGATTATTTCAAACAAGAAAAAATAGCCTGTAAAGTTTTGCAAGTCAAAGATTTTCCATACTATCATCCAGATTATAAATATCCTAAAAATACAAAAATTACTCTGATTATAGATGGTTCAAAACAAAAATCTAAAAAATGTATCAAAAAAATTCAAAAGTATCATGGTACTATTCCAATAGATTTTGTATTTTTAGAAGATGAGAATTTTCATGATTTAATCAAACAAGCTAAAGGAAATGTAATTGTTTACTTAGAAGAAAAAGTTCTTTTAGATAAAGATTCTTCACTTGAAAGTCTTATTCAATATGCAAGACAAAAACATGTAGGAATTGTTTCTCCGACACTTGATAGAAAAGGAAGCTATCAAAGAACATGTGGAGTTGTTTTAATGCCAGATTCTTATCAACCTGTAATTTATTCTAGAAGACAAGCTTCTACTTTTGTTGAACCACGTCTCATTGTTCCTCATAACTATATTGTTCCAAGCACAAAGATTCTTGTTTTTGAAAAAGAAAAGTATCTTCAGATCTTTAAAAATAATTGTTTCAAAACTCCTTTTTCTTCTATTGATAAAATTAAACTTTGTATGAAGTTTCAACAAAAAGGATACTTTAACTTAACTGATTCATCTAATATTTTTACTTATGATGGAGAAATTATAGATGACTATGATAAAGAAGCTTATCAAAAATTAAAAATAGAAAAAGATATTTATTATAATCCAAATTTAAGTAAAAAATATCTATATCAATTAGATTTGATAGAAAAGGAGGACAATGATGGCTCAAAAGATGAAAGAACTTCTTAAAAAGTCAAAAACTATCAATAAAATCTATCGAAAAATTAAAAAAAGGGAAAAACTAGAAGATATCTCAACAATTGTACAAGAATATTATCCAAAAGAAATGGGACAAAAAATCATTTTAGTAGGACATAGTGGAGGGCAAGGTGGCGCAGAAATTCTTTTAAAAAATATGGCGAAAGAGTTTCTTAAACAGCAAATTGAAGTTGTTATTCTCGTTCGTGGTTATGGTCCTATGATTGAAGAGTATAAAAATTTGGCACCAACTTTTGTAATAGATAGCTTAGACAAAATTGATACATATTTTACAATTTTAAAATCTCTTGGTTTTCTAAGCGCAATTTTAAATACTACTGTAAATGGTGATTTAATTGAAACATTAAAAGAAAAACAGATAAAAAGTATTCAACTCATTCATGAGTTAAAAGGTGTTATCCATGAACTTCATTTAGAAGATAGGGCTCAAATAATTAGTCAAAAAGCAGATTTAGTAATATTCCCATCTCAATATGTTAAAACTCAATTTGAACTCATTGCTAAAGTGAAAGTTCCTAATAAGATATTACCTCAAGGACTTTATATGGTGTATGATAACTGGAATTTAAAACAAGCCAAAGAATATTTAGAAGAACAATGGGAAATTCCTAAATCTAATTTTGTTGTCTTAAATGTAGGATTAGGTGAAAAAAGAAAAGGCCTTGACTTATTTGTAAAAATTGCTTCTTCTTTAAAAGAAGACAAAGACATTTCTTTTGTATGGCTAGGTGCTGTTAGTGAACAAGCTAAAAAAGAACTGGAGCCTATGATCAACACACTTTCTAATCTATACTTTCCAGGATTTATTCAAGATAAAGATATTACAATGCGTTTCTTTAATCGTTGTGATTTGTTTTTACTCACTTCAAGAGAAGACCCTTTTCCATCTGTTGTCTTAGAAGCATTTAATGCTAGTAAACCAGTTGTTGCTTTTGAAAATGCCGGAGGATTTCAAGATATTGTTCAAAATGAAAAGACAGGTTACTTAGTTCCTTTTGAAGATACAAATGCGATGATAGAAAAAATAAAAACATTAAAAAAAGATAAACAGACCTTAAAAAAATTAGGCACAAATGCAAAAAAAATGAGTGAAAAATATCGGTTTTCAAATTATGTAGAAGAACTTTCTAAGTTTTGTAAATGAGGTGAAAATAGTGAATAATAAATTAAAAGTTAGTGTAATTATTCCCAACTATAACTATGCAAAATATTTAAAAAAACGAGTAAAATATATTGAAAAACAGACTTATCCAATTAGTGAATTGATTATTTTAGATGACTGTTCTTCTGATAATAGTCGTAAAGTGATCGATCATCTTTCTAAAATTTACCCTATGAAAGTCATTTATAATGAGAAAAATAGTGGTTGTGTTTTTAAACAATGGAAAAAAGGAATTCAAGAGGCAACAGGAGATTTAATTTGGATTGCTGAAGCAGATGACCAAGTAGAAAAAGATTTCCTTATGAATCTAGTGCCTTTTTTTGAGGATAAGAAGCTTGTTATGGCTTATTCTGATTCTAAGCAAATCAATGAGCATGGAAAAGTTATTCGAAAAACTTATAGTGATCTAGCTGATGAAAGACAAGAAGGACGTTATACAAAAGACTATATCAATGATGGAATAAAAGAACTTACAGAATATTTGATTGTTAAAAATTATATTTATAATGCTTCAGGAGTTCTTTTTAGAAAAGGCAATTATGATAAAATACTAGATACTTGTACAAAGTTTCATTTAGCAGGTGATTGGTACTTTTATACAGAATTAGTCAAACGAGGAAAAATCGCTTATGTTGCTAAACCACTGAATAAGCATCGTATCCATAAAAGTAGTGTAACAAAAACAACAAATAAGCAGCTTCATTATGACGAAGTTGTTCAAATTCAAGATAAAATTAAAAAAGATTATCCGATTTCAGATGAAGTATGGAGTGAAGTGTTAGAACAAAGAGAAAAGTTAAAAAATGTACTTGGACTATAATCTATCAAATGAAAGTAGATTAGTTTTCTAAACTATGCTATAATATAAAGGCAAAGAAAAAATACAATAAAAATAGAATTTAGAGGTGTTTCATGAAAAAACAAAGTAATAACAAACTGGCAATTAAAGTTTCCCATGTAACAAAAAACTTTAACGTATATTATGATAAAGCAAATACATTAAAGGAAAGAATGATTTTCTTTAATCGAAATCAAAAAGAAGTAAGAAAAGTATTGAATGATATCAATCTAGAAATTAGCAAAGGAGAAACAGTTGCTTTAATTGGGGTCAATGGTAGTGGTAAGTCAACTCTTTTAAAATTGATGACCAAAATTATTTATCCAAATAGTGGAAATATTAAAATCCATGGTAAATTAACTTCTTTACTAGAATTAGGAGCAGGATTCCATCCTGATTTTTCTGGACGAGAGAACATATATTTCAATGCCTCTATTTTCGGCCTTACAAAAGCACAAATTGATAAAAGATTAGATGATATTATTGCTTTTTCAGAATTAGGAGATTATATTGATAATCCTATTCGTACTTATTCATCAGGAATGTATATGCGTCTTGCTTTTGCGGTTGCAATCAATGTTGATGCCGATATTTTGTTAATCGATGAGGTTTTAGCTGTTGGAGACCAACATTTCCAAGAAAAATGTTTGAATAAAATGAAAGAATTAAAAAAAGAAGGCAAGACAATGGTGTTTGTAAGCCATTCAATGGATGCTGTTAAATTCTTATGCGATAGAGCAATTTGGCTTTATGAAGGACAAATTAGAGAAGATGGTTCTACCGAAAAAGTAGTGAGTGACTATTTAAAGGTTTGTTCATAAGAGGTGAAGAAAATGAGTTTAGTACAAGAATTATATCATTATAGAGAATTTTTAAAAACTTCTATACGTAAGGAGTTTAGGGGAAAATATAAAAAATCATTTTTAGGCGTATTATGGTCTTTTATCAATCCACTATTACAACTTTTAGTTTATGCTCTAGTTTTTCCTTTTATCATGCGTGTAAAAGTAGAAAATTATACAATGTTTTTGATTGTAGCTTTAATTCCATGGACATTCTTTAATAGTACAGTATGTCAAAGTACTTCTACCATTATTGCATCTTCTGGAATTATTAAGAAAGTCTATTTTCCAAGAGCAATTTTACCGATTTCTAATGTAACTAGTAATTTCATCAATTTCTTAATTTCATGTATTATTATAATAATTGCCTTATTTATTAGTGGCATGGGACTTGGTGCAAGCATCATTTATTTACCGATTGTTATGTTTTTACAATATGTTTTTTCTCTTGCTATATCTTTTATATTATCATCAGTTACAGTCTATATTCGCGATTTAGAGTATTTTGTAAATGTTCTGATGATGTTATGGTTTTATTTAACTCCTATTGTCTATGAAGTAAGTATGATTCCAGAAAAGTTTAGAATGATTTTAAATCTAAATCCGATGGTTCACATCATTACAGCATATAGAGATATTTTATATTATCAAAAAGCTCCTGATTTAAAAGCAATTGGTATCTTATTTGTTATTTGTTTTATCCTATTATTTGTGGGATATCATATCTTCCATAAATGTGAAAAAAGGTTTGCTGAAGAGTTGTAATGTACAAATAAAAAGAATGATAGTATGATTATTAAAAATAAGATGAAAAAAGATGTATCAAAAACTTTACAGTTTCATTGTATATCTTTTTTTATTTTAGCCAAAAAACTTTATGTTTTAAGGGAATTTTGTTAAAATGAAGGGGAAGAGGTGATCAGATGAAAAAGATATTTTTACCAATATTTTTAACCATTATGTTTATTCCTCTTACTGTTAGTGCCAAAGACTATGCTTATGCCAATAGAACACGTGCAAGCTTTGAAATTAAGAGTAGTCCAAGCACATCTTCTTCTACGATTGGATACTTGTATGGAGGAGTGAATTTTCAAATTGAAGATACAGCAACAGGTTCAGGTTGTGGTACATGGTATAAATTTAAGTTTAATGATGGATATGCTTGGGTGTGTGGTATTACAACAAGTGGTGTTCACAACGTTGAAAAATATAGAACACAAACCTTGAGAACAGCAAATCGAAATCCAGAAACTGATTATGAAAGACAATTGCAACAAGCAGGATTTCCTGCGAGTTATTGGGATAAATTAACGCAACTTCATAAAGACCATCCAAACTGGAACTTTGTAGCAAATAAAACAGGAAGAGATTTTTCATATTCTGCATGGGCCGAAACAGGTGCAGTTGAAGATGGAGATATTGGAAAAAGCTTACTTTATGCGTATGGTGGAAATACAGATTTAATTTCTGGATTTTTAAAGACCGACGTTTATAACTATAAAACCAACCAATTTGCTATGCAAGATGCAGGAGGATTTTATGCAGCAAGACAAGAAGTTGTCGCATACTATTTAGACCCTAGAAACTTTTTAAATGAAAACTTTATTTTCCAATTTGAACAACTTTCATTTAATGCAACTTATCATACTTCAAGTGTGGTTTCAAGAATTTTTGGAAGTGGGTATTTATCACGTTATGCTGCAAATTATGTAGCTGCGGGAAAAAATAAGACTTTATCTCCTATACATATGGCAACTCGTAGTGTTCAGGAAGGTTTAAACAAAGAAAACTACTTAACGACTGGGGGTACTTTTACTTATACTGGAAATTTATATCCGGCTTTAAGAGGAAGACAGTTTAGTAATTGTTATAACTTCTTTAACATAGGTGCTTATGCTGATACAGCTGGAGCTGCTCAAAATGGTGCTATCTATGCTTGTGGTGGTCCAAATGGAAATGAAACAAGTAATGGTAGGCCATGGAATAGTGTTGATAGTGCTTTAAATGGTGGAGCTGAATTTCTTAGTAATGACTATATTGGCGTAGGACAAGATACACTATATTTTGAAAAATATAATACTGCAAGTTATACTCAAAGAATTCCTTATGGGCATCAATACATGACAAATATTACTGCTGTTGCTTATGAAGGTAGTGATACTTATGATGCATATTATGATGCAGGTCTAATCCAAAGTGCTGCTTTTACCTTTATTATTCCAGTTTATGAGAATATGCCTGAGAAAACAGAAATGCCTTCTTCATTAAGTCCAAACAACTATTTATCAGCTCTAAAGGTAGATAATCAAGCGATATCAGGCTTTGATGGCGATAGAACAGGAGATTATCGTGTAAAAGTTGCAAGCAACAAAACAACAGTATCGATTACCGGTAGTACAGTTGTTGCTGGTGCTCAAATTGTGGTGAATGATGGAAAAGCAATCAACTTAGTAGAAGGAGATAATAGAATTCCTGTTAAAGTCATTGCTCCAAATAAAGAAGAACGAGTTTATACGGTTATTATAGAACGAGAAAAAGAACAAAATGAAGTCAAAGATGATTTTGATAAACTTGTAGTAGATGCTAGCTATCGTCATAACAATTCTTATGTTGGAAACATTCATTTGAACGATACAGGAAATAAAATCAAAGAAAATATCACAAAGAAAAATCAAAATGCTACAGTTGTTGTAAAAGATAGCGCAGGTAAAATAAAAGACATGAACACAGCTCTTGCAACTGGTGATACTTTAACAATTACTTTAAATGGCAAGACGAAGACGTATACACTTTATGTCTATGGAGATGTCAATGGTGATGGACTTGCTAAGGCAACAGATTATGTCTTGATTAAAAACTCTATTATGTCAGGAGAGCAATTAGATATGCTTGCATCTATGGCAGCTGATGTGAATAGTGATGGTCAAGTTAAAGCAACAGACTATGTCTTAATTAAAAATCATATTATGAAAGGAACTGCTTTGTAAGGAGGGTGCGATGAAAAAAATCAAAAAATTACTCTTTGCTTTCTTCTTTTTCTTCCTTTTAACCCCAAGAGTATTTGCTTGGAATGTTTCAAGTAGTAAAGGAAGCGTAAGTCCTGGAGAACGTTTTACAGTAAGCTTTTCAGGAGTAACCGGAAAATTTAGTGTCAGTACAAGTGGTTGTACTTCAAGTGTGAGTGGTGATTGGAGTGAAGGAGGCTACAGCTTTAATGTAACTGCAGGTGGTGCAGGAAATTGTGCGATTACAGTCAATTGTATTGACTGTAGTGATGACAACGGTCAAGACGTTATTGGAAGTCGTAGTATCAATGTTTCTATTGTTGCTCCTGTAACTTCAAGTGGTGATGGCTCTCGTAGTAACTCTACAAGCTCTAAGAAAGGTGGCTCTACTAGTACTAAAACAACTTCTAAAAATAATAATGATGATGAAGAGAAAAGCGACAACAATAACTTGGAAAGTTTAACTGTTGAAGGATATGAACTATCACCAGCATTTAAAAGTGATGTCACATCTTATACTGTTGAAGTCAAAGAGGAAGAAGAAAAAATCAAAATTGATGCGAAGGCAGAAGATGAGGATGCAACTATTACAGGAATTGGTGAAGTAGATATTTCAAAATTAACTGTCTTTCAAGTTGCGGTTACTGCTCCAAATGGACAAGTAAAAACTTATACCATCAATGTTCAATTTAAAGATGAAAATCCGATTATCGTTAAAAAAGGTAAGAAGGAATATACAGTCGTCAAGAAAGCTTCTTTAATCAAAGAGTTTGATGATTATAAGAAAACAACAATTAAAATCAACAATATTGAAGTTCCTGCGTTATACAATAAAACAACAAAACTAACTTTAGTAGGACTGAATTATAAGGATAAAATCACACTCTTTATCTATGATAAAGACAAGAATAGTTATGATAAGTATATTGAATTAGACTTTGAAAACATTAAACTTGTTTTGTTAAAGATAGATAAAAAAGATATTCCTAAAGGTTATAAGAAATACACGATTAAAATAGATAAACAGGAAGTAGACGTTTATAAACTAAGCTCTGTCAACCATTATGCTATTTTGTATGGTATGAATACAAAGACAGGAAAGAAAGCTTTATATGTTTATGATGAAGTTGAAAAAACCATTCAAAGATATGATGAAGAAAGCTTAAATCAACTGATTAAAACGGTTGACCAGTATCAAAAGTTTTGTATTTGTTTGGCAACATTATCAGGATTACTACTGATTATTCTGATTTTATGTGTGATTAAAATTGTTGAACTAAAAAAGAGAATTAAAAGAGGAATGCATCAGGTCAAAACAAAGTCTAAAGGTAAGAAATCATCTTCTAAAAATAAAGATATTAAGATGGAAGACTGGAGCGATTTTGACAAGTAGAAAAAAGAAAATGTATGGTTCTTGCTATACATTTCTTTTTCTTTTCGTTATAATAAAGGAAAAGAAAGTTTAAAAATCGAAAGGTGGGGAATATTGATGGAGAAGAAGACTGAGAAAATATTGCTTTTATTTTTACTTTTACAACCTATTTTTGATAGTGCAGCAACACTCATTCCAAAGTTTTCTATTCAGTTAATTGGAAGAGGGCTATTTCTAGTTTTTATTCTTTTTTTACTATTAAAAAATGTGAAAACTCGTAAGATATCTTTTGTGTTACTTGGTGTGATGCTTGTCTACTTTCTTTATCAATCCTTATATTTACAGTTAAATATATTAGATGCAGCAAGTGCTATTTTTAAACTTTTCTATTTTATTTTTATAGGGATATACTTTGTGAACGTGAAAAAATCACAAGATTTACAAAAAGTGTTGTGCCTTGTTTTAGTTGAATATGTAGGAATTTATTTTTGTTCTTATTTTTTCCATTTTGGAAAAGAACTCTATATTAAAGAGGTTAAGAAAATCGGATATAAAGGAGTTTTTAATTCTGTCAATGAATTTAGTGCAATTCTTACAATTTTATATTATTATATGCTTTATTTCTTTTATAAAAAGCCTCTTGTTGTAGTAGGAATTTCTATTCCTTTATTTATCGTGTCTTTCTTGACGGGTACAAAAGTGTTATTTGGTTTTCTTGCCATTCTTTTATTAGGATACTTTATCTTACAGGTGAAAGGAAGATGGACAAAATGGGATAAGGTTAAGAAAATAGGACTTGTTTGTTCTTTAGTGGTACTGGTATCGCTTGCTTTATTTGCTTTCTTTCATTCTAATGTCTATCAAAATATGGTTGTACAACAGAAGTTCTTTAAAGTTAAAAATATTTTTTCATTAGAATATATAAACCGTATTGTTTTTAACATACCCTTCTATAGTTTCTAACTCTTTAACTGTATAAGAACCTACTGGTAAATT
>CANQWT010000014.1 GCA_947627635.1 uncultured Bacilli bacterium | reverse complement strand
GCAAATTCAAATGCTATATCAGGATGAGCAAATGTTCCTATGCTATATTTTCCACCTTTAGAATATATTCCTATGGCGTTTGTCCTATCAATCCATCTTTTAGGGCTTAAAGTAAATGATGAATATCCAACTTCATTTTTTTTAATTTCACGGAATTCCGTGAAATTAAAATTTTCATTATTTAATTGTTCCCATAAACCTATATAATCAAATGTTCCTTTATTACTCATCCAATGTATTATCACATTTGCAGGAGTTTCAGGATTAGAATATTTTGCTAAATCAGTTAATGATATATAGTCGGTATCACCAATTCTTAAAATACCGATTTTATTGTTATTAACATTTATTTCTGTTTTAATTAACTCTTTTTTCATATATTCCCCCTTAATTACTAAAAACATTTTATCATAAATTATTGAATATTAAAACTCGAACTTATCAAATAATTTAAAAAGTTCGAGTTTGATATCTATCTGGTGCTTGTGGAGGGAATCGAACCCTCATGACCATAGGTCACACGATTTTGAGTCGTGCGCGTCTACCAATTCCGCCACACAAGCAATTACATTTCATATTATAGCACAAACAAAAAAAGAAAAGCAATTCCCTTTTCCTTAATTTTCTTGTGTGATTTTATCTTCCTTATATTTTGAATTATAAAGGTCAATATCATCATCTTCTTGATTTTGTTCCAAGAAATTTCGCATATCAGGAAGCTCATCAATGGTTGGAAGTCCAAAGTAATCTAAAAATTCACTTGTTGTTTCATACAAAATAGGTCTTCCTGGTAAATCACTTCTTCCAACTTCTTTAATAAAACCTTTCGCTACTAGTTTTCTTACCATTTGAGCAGATGATACACCTCTAAAGTTATCAATAGCAAGCCGAGTAATTGGTTGATTATAAGCAATAATTGCAAGTGTTTCCAAAGCTGCTTGTGACAACATATTATTTTCTTTATTTTCTACTAATTTTTGATAGTACTTTTGATGCTCCTTTTTCGTAGTCAGTTTAAAACGGTTTCCTAAGAAGTCAATGCGAATTCCTCTATTTTTTTCTTCGTAAGAAGTTTTCAAATTTGAAAGGATTTCTTTCGCTTTTTCCTCATCTACTTCCAAAATCTCTTCAATTTGTGAAAGTGTTAAACCATCTTCACCTACTACAAACAATAAACCCTCTAATACTGCTTCCATTATTTTGTTCCCTCCACAATGATTTCACCAAATGTTTTTTCTTGTTTAATCAATAAACTATTTTCTCGAGCCATTTCCAAAATTGCCAAAAAAGTTGCGACAATATAAGGCTTTGTGAAATGTTCAAAAAGTTCTTGAAATTTGACCTTACCTTTATTCTTTAAAATCGAACTAATTTCTAATTTTCTTGATGAAACTGTAATTTCTTTCATTGTAACCTTAGTTTTCAAAGGCTTTTCTTCTTCTTTTCGTTTTAAAAACTTCTTTAAAGCATCCACTAAATCATCTAGTGTTAAATCTCCTTCTAATCCTTTATCTTCTTCCATATAAGGAGAAAGAGGAGAAGGGATTTTCGTAAAGTACTGCTTTCTTTCATCTTCTTTTTCTTTCAAAGTTTTTGAAATTTCTTTATAGGCTTCATATTCTAAAAGACGTCTTACTAATTCTTCTCTTGGGTCAATTTCTTCATCTTCTTCGATTTCTTCCTTTTTAAGGAGAAGCATTCTTGCTTTAATTTCCATAAGTTCACTCGCAAGAGGTAAATAAATGGAAGCTTTTTCCAAATCGATTTCTTCTAATTCATGAAGATAGGATAAGTATTGTTTGGTAATTTGTTCCATTGGAATATCAAAGATATCCATTTTACTTTCCTTAATTAAATGAAGTAACAAATCAAGTGGTCCTTCAAAATCAAGTATTTTAACATCCATTTACTTCACCTACCTTTCTTTCATTATAACACAAAATAAAAAGCTTATGCTATAATAATGTTGGTGATACAATGAAACGTTTTCAAGTAGTAGATGAGGGATTTATTTGTGAGCATTGTGGTAGGCATGTTGAAGCTCTTCACTATACAGCAAGAGACCATTGTCCTTTTTGTCTTTATTCAAAACATGTCGATATCTTCCCTGGAGATAGAAAAAATACATGCAAAGGTCTTTTGAAACCAATTGGAATTGAGAAATATAGAGATACTTTTAAAATTATATATGAATGTGAAACATGTAAGGAGCATCATAAAAACATTGTAGCAAAAGATGACGATATGTCACTAATTATTAAGATTTCTACTATGGAGTAGATTTTTTTATTGAAGAAAGATGCACTAATTTTTAGGTTTAAAGAATAAAGAAAAGATAAAAGAAAAAATGATAGCTGCGGTAATTCCTGAAGCTGTAAGGTCAAACATTCCCATTAAAAGACCAAGGAAACCTGTCTTTGCTGTTTTAGCAAGCGCTCCATGGATTAAGGAATGACCAAAAGAAGTAATTGGAAGAAGTGCTCCTCCTCCACAATATTTGATAAAAAAATCATAAATTCCAAATGTATCCAAAAAGGCTCCTACAACAACAAAAATACTAGTGATATGTCCAGGAGTTAATTTTGTGTTATCTAAAATGATTTCTGCGATAAGACAAATGATGCCACAGAATAAAAATGCACCAATATAAATCATTTTATCACCTCCAAACTAACAGCATGAGCAATTGCTAAGATATGCTCTTTTTGAAAAACAGAAGTAGGAGAAAATAAAGCACCTGTAGCCACAAGTAATACTCGTCTATATTTGCCCTCTTCTAACCCTTTTAAAATTGTACTATAATTTACAAGAGCACTACATACAGGCCCACTTCCACCAGCATTCACTTCTTTTTGTCTTTCTAAATCATAAAGCATGCAACCACAGTCATTATAATTTTTAGATAAATCTATTTTATAAGTTTTAAACATATATTCTTTCAAAATTTCTTTGCCATATTGTCCTAAGTCTCCTGTTAAAATAAGGTCATAATCTTCAGGACCTCTGCCTAAATCTGTGAAGTGTTTATATATGGTATCAGCTGCTCCAGGAGCCATTACTGCACCCATATTAAAAGGGTCATTTTGGTCAAAATCTATCATTCTTCCTATCGTTCCACTTTCTACTTTGATTTTTGCCTTTTTAGAAGATAAGTGACAACTAGCTCCTCCTGTTGCCGTAAACGTCGCAGTTTTAGGTTTTGGTGCACCATATTCTGAAGGATTACGAAATTGTTTTTCACTAGATAGATTATGAGAAGAACAAGCCGTAATACAATTTTTGACACGTCCACTATCAATAAAAGTCGAGGCAATAATCATCCCTTCAAGAGAAGTTGCACAGGCACTATAAATTCCAAGAAAAGGAGCATTTAAAAAGAGGCTGGCATAACAAGAGGACGTGATTTGGTTCATTAAATCTCCTGATATGACTAAGTCAATATCTTCTTTGTCTAGTTTTCCTTTCTTTAAAAGGAGATGCAGGCTGTCTTCCAATAAGTGAATTTCAGCTTTTTCAAAAGATGGTTCTCCACAATATAAATCAGAATAAGTTTTATCAAAATTCTTACCCAATGGTCCCATTTTCTCATAAGGTCCAGCAACAGTACTATAGTTGTTAATATATACATTTTTAAATTGATAAGTCATTTTAGCCTCCTATCCCTAATAAATACCGTATCATACCAAAGAACCATGCCGAAACAACTCCATATAAAATGACTGTTCCTGCAAGTTTAAAGAGATTACTTCCAATTCCATACACAGGACCTTCTTTGCGATATTCAATTGCTGCAGATGTCATAGAATGAGCAAATCCTGTAATCGGAATTAAAAGACCACAACGGGCAAATGATACAAGCTTGTCAAAGAAACCTAAAGCTGTGAATAATGAGGCAAGAAAAATAAATGTAATTAACATATAAACAGTTGCTTCACTTCTTGATAAGTCAAACCATACGGTATAACCCTCTAATAGGAGTTCTCCACAAACGCCTAGAGTGCCACCTACTAAAAAAGCTACAAGAGCATGACTTTTTCTTGCTTCATCAGGTTTATGTTTTTCCACAATAGCTTCATATTTTTTATTTTTCATCACAGTCACCTAGTAATAATATGGGAGAAGAAAATTTTTTTTATACAAAAAAATACTTCACATAAGCTGTGAAATATTTTGAGGTTAGTTGTTTGGGGTGAGAACGATGCGAAATGAAGCATTGCCGTTCGCATTACCATAATCGTGATTATTTCGAAAAATTCCGGCTCCGGAGCTATGAGATGAACAGCCACTCCTAGTAGACCAAGGATTTGATGAACTTATCATACTATTCAAATCATCATACCAACCTGCGACCTCACCTAAAGCATGTCCTTTACATGGAGTACCATTGCATGCCGTATTTGTGTTTGTTGTTGTGTAAAGATCATAGTATTTTTCATCAGGCCATTCTCTATCACTTTGAAAACTACTTCCGTCTGTGAGCTGTCCTGTATATCCTGAGTTTGCACTTGCTGTATTTCCTGATATTTTGTTAAATACCCCCATTACATATTCCCAGGCTCCTCCATTGGTATCATAAATACCTGTAATGTTTCCTGTTGTTGAGGCTCCGGCTCCTCCATAGCCTTGTCCTTCTCCTTGATTTGTCAAATCATTATATTGAAATGCACATATATTGGTCCTTACTGGACTACTTCCTTTTCCACTGGAACATCCAGCTATAGGGCTACTATGATTGTTCATATAAACCTCTTTATTCTCTCCTGTATATAAAGGATTTCCATATTTTCCATATTTGCTTTGGGTGAAATATGCCATTAGTGCCCATTCGGTGTTCTTTGAGGCATGACTATCATACGTACTTTGGTCAAAACCATAAATATTTCCACTTTTTGTTATTCCCATAGATACTAACTCTAACGTTGATACTCGTATGTCTCTCCATGATATAATGTTAGGTTTTATTACGACTGAATTATCTATTTCAACATCTCCTAAATGTTTCTCAGTTATAGTTCCTGTTTCAAACTTACCTATCCATATTCCAGAAAGGTTCTTTTCTCCAAAAGTAAACCCAGGAGGTGTATACCATCCTTCTGCTTTACTTCCTGTGTATTGAGCACTTCCTTCATCTGTTGTAGAAGTAGAAATAAACTTTACGTCTATCTCTCCTGGTAAGGCTTTCGTTGGTATTGTCTCTCTTCCTGTTTCTTGTTTCCCATAATAGTTCTTTCCATCTTCACTCTTTATTGTATAACTGTATCTCGGTATCCACACATACATTTGTAGAATGTCATTCATATTCACTTTTGCTCCTGCCTCAGCTTTCTGGTAAGCCTCTCTTGTCTCATTGGTCACTGTTACTGCATTCGCCCAATTTTGTCTCTCATAATCATACCATCTACTTGAGATATCTGCCTTCACCCAATTATATCCGTTGTATACAACTGGTATCATGTTGTCTGCAAGTACTGGTGGATTTGGTGTTCCATTCTCATAATTGTTTATTATTTGACTTCCTTCTACTCTTATCTTTCCATAAAATACCTTGCCTTGTGCATCATTATCTGCATCATAATTTAACCATATCTTTAATTCATAATTGATTTTTTCTGTTCCTATTGTTCCTTTGTCTAAAAGTCTACTACTATCTAATGTTTCTATACTATATATGTTATTGATTTTTAATTCATATCTTATATCTTTTTCACTTAATTCTTGACAGTCTACACATTCTTTCATTGCTTCACTATCTGTATCTAAATAAATAGAGTAATCTATCTTTTGATTTCCTTTATTTTCTAATGTGAAGGTATATGCTTCTACTTGTCTTCCTTCTTCATCCTTTACTGGGAGAGTTTTTCCTATTTGTATTCCTTCATTTGTTTCATCTAGAATTAACTCTAGTTTATCTCCTATAATAGATACTTCTTTTTCTCCTCTTAGTGTTACATGTAGCCACGCGTAACTTATTCCTATTAAAGTTATAATTACTATACCTACTATGATTATGATTTTTATATTTTTATTTTTCTTTTCTTCCATTATGACACCTCATTCTAGTGTCATTATATATCATTAAAAGTACCCCCCCCGATTTATGAAATTTCAGCATAAAAAAAGTGGCGCTCGTTGCCTACCACTTAACTTTGTGCTTGCTCACAATTATATCCAGAGGATTCCATAATACTTCGTATATCATCAATATCTTGGTCTAATTGAAATTCAGGGGCGTTTCCTTCAAACTCTGCAATATTTTCAGTAATTGCATCTCTATCTAATGTTTCATAATCAACAGTCTCAGTAGTAGTTTGAGTTTTTTCACCCTGCTCACAACTCGCATCAAATCCTTCAATATTTTCTACAACTTCTTTTAAATGTGTACAAGAATTATATTGATTTTCTATAAGAGAAGCTTCTTCTCCAACAGCATTACCATTGATTACTGTTGAAGTTTCCGTTACTGTACTTTTCAATTTTTTATCTGTAAATCGAAAACGAATGGTTGCCGTTGTCTCATGAACACCAGATGCTTTACTAAGAGTACAACTCATTACTCCACTATTTACTACTTGAGGTGTAGGAACTAAATCTTCTTTTTTCTCCGCACTCAATTTTTTCATTTCTGCGCTAATATCTGGAAGAAAGAAAATCATTGCAAATAAGGCAATAAATAAAAATACTGTCATTACATATTTAAAGTTTCCACCCTTTTTAGCTGGTGTTTTTGTATTCGTACTTTGTTGTGGCTTTGCTGGAGCCTGAGAAGTTGCTTTTGGCTCTTCCTTTTGAACAGAGGCTTGTGCAGGTGTTTGCACTTTTTCTTGTGTTACACTTGGCTCAGGATTTTGAGAAGCTACAGGTTTCTTCTCTTCTACTTTTTCCACTTGTTTTGCAGCTTCTTTTGCTACATTAGAAGTATTTGCTTGGGGTGTAGTCGTTTGTTTGGTTTCTTCCTTTTTTACTTCTTTTTTATTTTCTTCATTCATTTTATCACCCTCTTCTATTCTCTTTCATTATAACAAACTTTTTTCATCTTTACAATTATACTCTTAAACTATCGATTTGTTTTTGAAAATCATCACTACTTGTAATATAAAAACCACTCACTAAAATATCTGCATTCTTTAACTTTTTTGCATACTCATTATTTATTCCACCATCAACACTAATTTCTATATTCGCTTTGTATTTCTTTAATAATTTCTTCAAATCTTTTACTCTTTGAACTGTATCTTCCATAAACTCTTGTCCACCTTTTCCAGGTTCTACTGCCATAACCAGAATTAAATCTACATAAGGAAGATATGGAACAACTTCTTCAATTGCAGTATCAGGTTTAATGGAAAGTCCTGCTTTAATTCCGTAAGTATGAATTTGTTCTAAAGAAGTGATAATATCCTCTGTTTCTAAATGAATGGTAATAAATTCAGTATTGAGTGTTGCGAATTTAGAAATCCATTTCTTAGGCTTTTCCACCATCAAATGAACGTCTAATCGCTTCGATGTAAATTCGTAAATATGCTTCATTTGTCGAAATGGAAGTGTTTTATTGGGAACAAATTTCCCATCCATAAAATCCACATGAATATAATCAATATCTGTATCGTTTAATTTTTTTAAATCAGTTGCAATATTTTGACTACTTAAAAATGATGCGGATACTTTCATCTTTTTTTCACCTCGTTTAATAATTGTAAATAAGACTGATATCTACTTTCTAAGATTTTTCCTTCTTCAACTTTCTGTTTTACAACACATTCTTTTTCTTTCGTATGTGTACAGTCTTTAAAAGGACATGGATATTTTGAAAATTCTTTGAAAGATGAGCGAATATCTTCTTCACATCCTTTGAGTTCTAAAGAAGAAAAACCTGGAGTATCTAATAGTTTTCCACCTAAAAAGTTAAAAAGTTCAACGGTTCTTGTTGTATGTCTACCACGACCTAATGCTTTAGAGACTTCTCCTGTTTTAAGTCTTAAATCAGGTTCTAGTTTATTGATTAAAGTACTTTTTCCTGCACCTGTTTGTCCTGTAAAGACACAAGTTTTACCTTTTATAATTTTTTTAATTTCAGCAAGTTCTAAATTGGTAACAACTTTATATCCTAACTCTTTATAATACTGAAAGAAAGTCATGACTTCTTTTCGCTTTTCTTCATCAATTAAATCCAACTTTGTAATACAGATAATTGGTTCTACTTGATTTAAATGCATAAGAACTAACAACTTATCTAAAAGTTGAGGAGTAAGAGATGGAATATGAACACTTGTTACAATAAAAGCAATATCAATATTCGCAACAAAAGGTCGGGCAAACTCATTTTTTCTAGGTAAAATTTCTTCGATAACATTCTGATTTTTATCAAAAACAACATAATCCCCCACTCGTGGAAGAATATGCTGTTTCCTAAATTTACCTCTTAATACACAAGGAAATACTTGCTCATTTTGTTTTACAGTATAAATGGTACTTTCGATTTTAACAATTTGTCCTTGCATAATGCCCCCTATGGTTTTTTATTTGTGTTTGTTTGTGTCGTAGTTCCTTGATTATTACCTGTTTGTCCTTGAGTTTCCTCCTCAGGATCTTCCTTAGGCTTTTCTGGCTCTTTTACTTTCTTTGCAACAGTAACATTTAAAGTTCTACCCGTTACAACCTGTGTTCCTTCGGCAGTTCCTTGACTGATTACTTGTCCATCTGAAAGTGAATTAGATGAAGTTTCTTGTTCTGTCACATTCAAAGTAATTCCATATTTTTCAGCCCAAGCTCTTACACCATTATCTCCTTCTAAAAACCAATTGGTCATATCAGGATATAGTACTAAATTTGGAATATAAAATGTAACTGTATCTCCTTCTGCGAGTTTCTTACCTTTTAAAGGTTCTTGCTTTAATACTTCATTTTCATTATATTTACGGTCATAATTTTCTTCTTTATCTTTGGTGATAATAACCACTAATTTATATTCTTCTTCAAGCATTTTCTTAATCGACTGAACATCTTGATTTCCTACAAAGTCTTCCATGACATATTTCTCTTTTCCTGTTGACTCATAAAGAGTAATCTTTGTTCCTTTTTTAATACTTCTTCCTGCACTTGGTTCAGTCTTAATAATTCGTCCTTCTTTCACAGTAGAACTTGCTTCTTTTTCTGTTTCAAGTGCAACTTCAAAACCTTTTTCCTTTAGTTTTTTCTCAGCTTTCGCAACAGTCAAGCCTTTTACATCAGGTACTTTGATATCAGGTTCTTTGGTTACCGCAGGAACAATAAAGAAAATCGTCACGAGCGCTAAAATAATTACACCAAAAATTCCTGATAAAATCCAAATCCATTTATTCGTTTTTTTCACTTCTTCATCTTCAATAGGTTTAGCAATTTCATCAGTTAAATCTTCAGATAGGTTTTTCACAATTTTAGTAGAATCATCTACTTCATGTTCTGGATATTGATATTGATATACTGGCTCATCCATTCTCTCATCATTTAAAGCTGTCAGTAAATCTTGATGCATTTCTTTCGCATCATGGTAACGATTTTTAGGATTTTTTGCCGTTGCCTTTAAAATAATATTTTCAATACTTTGTGGAATTTCTTCATTATCTTCTCTTAAAGAAGGAAGTGGGTCACGCATTTGCTTTAGGGCAATTTCTACAGCACTTTCTCCACGAAATGGAAGTGAACCTGATAAAAGTTCATAGAAAATAATTCCCATGGAATAAATATCACTTCTAATAGTGCTTCCTTTACCCGCTGCTTGTTCAGGTGGTAAATAGTGAACTGAACCCATTACAGAATTGGTCTGTGTTAATTGTGTAGAATTAAGAGCCATGGCAATTCCAAAATCTGTAATTTTAATTTGTCCATCATCTTGTATCATAATATTTTGTGGTTTCAAATCTCTATGAATAATATAGCTATCATGGGCATGTGCCATTCCATCAGTCAACTGTAACATAATATCAATGGCTTCACTTAATGTTAAACTACCTCGTTTTTTAAGCAATTGTTTTAACGTTTTCCCCTCAACATACTCCATAACAATATAGTAAAGTCCATCATCTTCACCAACATCATACATCTCTACAATATTAGGATGAGAAAGGCTTGATGCAGAAAGGGCTTCTCTTTGAAAACGTCTTACAAATTTTTCATCATTTGATAAATCGCCACGTAACACTTTAATGGCAACATTTCTGTCTAATATCGTATCATAACCAAGATAAACATTCGCCATTCCACCTTCGCCAATGCTTTTGATAACTTCATAGCGTTCGTTTATTTTTTGCCCCTTTACAATCATTCTTCTTCACCGTCCTCTAACGTTAAATAAGCAACAGAAATATTATCTGTACCTCCACGATTATTTGCTTTGCGAATTAGTCTGATGACTTTATCTTCTATATCCCCCTCACCAACAAGTACTTTTTCGATTTGTTCTTCTTCAAGCATGTTTGTAAGTCCATCACTTGAAAGCAAGATTTCTTCAATTTCCATATCGCAGTCAAAAATATCGATATCGATAGGGTCATTGGCACCTAGTGCTTTCATTAAAACATTCTTTTTAGGATGGTCTTTAGCTTCTTCTTTTGTAAGTTCTCCTGCGGACACTAATAGATTTACTAATGTATGGTCATAAGTTACTTTATGAAGATGCCCATCTTTAATCACAAAGCCACTAGAATCTCCGATATTTCCAAATAAGATATACTCTTTTGTAATAATGGCTGTCACTAAAGTTGTTCCCATTCCTTTGCTTTCAGGATGCGTTTTCTCATGACTAAAAATAAGTCCGTTAATTTCAGTAACTGCATCACGTAACCATGATGCTGCTTCCATTTTACTCATATTGATAAATGTTTCGTTAAAGTGTTTTCCTAAATATCCAATGGCAATACTTGAAGCAACTTCTCCTGCGGAATGACCTCCCATTCCATCAGCAATGGCCATTAAATAATCTCCATTGGTATTATGTAAAATGATAACACTATCTTCATTATGGTCTCTTACTTTACCAGCATCTGTTAAATAAAATGATTTCATAATTCCTCCTTCTCACTACGAAGTTGTCCACACGCAGCAGAAATCGTCTTTCCAAACTCCCGTCGTATTGTTACACAGATTCCATTCTTCTTTAGTATATCACAAAACTTTGCAATTGTTAAAGGTTTACTTCGCTTATATTGTAAATGTGTTGTTTCGTTATAAGGAATTAAGTTGACATAGGCATTCATCCCTTTTAGTAATTCCACTAATTCCAAAGCTTCCTTGGGATGGTCATTGACATCATCTAATAAAATATATTCAAAAGTAAGACGACGATTTGTCTTTTTCACATATTCTTTTAAAGCAGTAATCACATTACTTAAGGCATACACTTTAGCAATAGGCATAATTTCTTTTCGTAAAGCATCATTCGGTGCATGAAGGCTAACAGCTAAGTTCACTTGATATGGAAAGTTCATCAACTCATAAATTTTTGGAACAATACCACAAGTTGAAATAGTAATATGTCTTGCTCCTATACAAAGACCTTTATCATGGTTGATAATTCTTATAAACTGAGTTACGTTTTCATAGTTGTCAAAAGGTTCTCCTATTCCCATAATGACTACATGGCTAATTCGACTTCCACACTCTTTTTCGATTTCTAAGACTTGTAAGACCATTTCATATGCTTCTAAGTTTCGCACCTTTTTACGTCTTCCACTCTCACAGAACTTGCATCCCATATTACAGCCAACTTGACTGGAAATGCATAAAGAAAGCCCATAATCATGTTTCATTAACACTGCTTCAATATGTTCTTTATCACTTAAACGAAACAAATACTTAGAAACATCTTCCCCTTTTTGACACTCTAAGATTTGAATACGTTCAAAAGAAAAATCTTCCTTTAACTTTTTTCTTAACTCTAAAGATAAATTACTTGCATCATCAATTGAAGAAATTTGCTTTTGATAGAGCCACATAAAGATTTCTTTTCCATAAAATTTAGGAAAATGGTTTGCCTTTAAATATTCTTCTAATTCTTCTACAGTTTTCCCATAAATGTTTTCCATTTATATCACCACAACTTTATTATACTGAAAAACGATTACATATACATCGTTTTCTTTCATTTTCTTTTCTTTATTATATTTTAACTCGTTCACTAACATGAAACCATCTAATTATTCAACAATAATTTAATCTTTTAAAGCAGTAATTGGTACTACTATAACACCATCATTTCTTGTATAAACAGCATTTGAAAGTCCACAAATAACACATAAGCTTTTTGGTGGAGTACCCCCTTTTTCTTTTATAGAATTACTAACTTTAATTAAATTATTTGCAGCCTCTTCGATTTGACCAGCACCTAATTTTATTTCGAAAGCAGCATAAGTTCCATCTTCAAACTCTACTACTGCATCAAATTCGTTTCCTTCATAATCTTGATAATGAAATAAATTCCAGTTATTAGCTTCAGCATATATTCTTAAGTCTCTTACAACCATTGCTTCAAAGAAAAAACCAAAAGTAAGTAAATCATTAACACACTTATCAACAGTCATATTCAGTAGTGATGTTGCTATAGAAGGGTCAACAAAATGCCTTTTTTCCATTTGTTTTATTCGCATACTACTTCTAATATTAGAATTAAATGGTAATTGATTTTCTATCAAGTACAATTTGCTTAAATCCTCTAAATACTCAGCAATCGTCTTAACGTCTATATCTAAATTATCTACTCCTTTAATATCACTTCTTAACTTAGCTATTGATGAGGTAGTAGATTCATTTCTAGAAAGGCTTCTAAGTAATAACATCATTTTATGTAAATCTCTTTTAGAATCACTAATTCTATTGATATCTGTATCAATAATTTCTTGAATATATTCTTTAGGTAATTTTATAGCCTCATCAAATGGAACATCAATGCTTCCAGGGAAGCCTCCTCGTAAAACTAGCTTTATAATATCTTTTAAATTGATATCTTTCGTTTTTTTACTTACGACCTTGTTATTATATATATCTTTTAAAGAAACATCTCCCGTAGAATCACCAGATTCATACAAACTCATAGGATACATTTTTAATTTTTTAATTCTACCAGCACCAGAATGTTTTATCCTATTTTGCTTCTTTTTTGGTAAAACAGTAGAGCCTGTTAAAATATATTTTCCTTTTATTCCGTCTTCATCACATTTGTATCTGGTAGCATCCCAAATCTCAGGAACTTCTTGCCATTCATCGATTAGTCTTGGAACGCTTCCTTCAAAAATCAATGATATATCTGTTTCAGCAAGTCTTCTATTTTGATAATTACCATTAGGGTCCATCAGTAAAAATTCACTTTCAGCATGTTTTCTTCCTGCCCAAGTTTTACCTATCCATTTTGCACCAACAATATTTACAGCACCATAAGCTTTTAAACTACTTTCTATTTGCTTATCAATCAATCTTGGTTTATATTGAGACATTTTAATCAACTCCATATATTCATTATATAATATTCAACCCATTCTGTCTATTAGATTGGATAATATTTTTGTAATTTATTGGAATACATTTTTAACTTCTATTGGATGATATTTTTATATTAAAGTTTCATGATTTTCATGTATATTATCAAATATAATAATCATTTTTAATAAGAAATAATCTGGATAAATATTTCTTCAGTTTATTGAATATCTTTCGCTATTTGAATGCTCAATAAAAAACATCTGCGAAATGAGACTTGCAAATGTTTTTATTGTTCTTTCTTACTTTTTACTTTTTGTCGTATGAAAAACTCACATGTTTGAACGTTAAACTGATTATAAAGTTCTTGTTTTTCCTTGCTTAAATAGTCTTGATAAAATGGTCCTATCAAATAATTAAACGTTGTCTTATCAATGAGTTGTCCATAGTCTCCATATTTCTTTTTTGTGTAAATATCTAACAAACTAATTAAGTCTTCTTGTTCTTCTAAAGTTCCGCTTTGAATAATTGTATGGACGGATGATAAAAGGAATAGGATTTCAGTTGTTTTTAGTCGTTCCTGATAATGTAAGTATTGTTCTTTCCTTCCTAACTTATCCAAATAATCTGCGACTTTCATCCTATCTAAAATCGAAGAAAGTTCTTTCGCACCTGTTCTTCCATAACAACTTGGATTATCCCCTTTATAATGATAGAAAGTATCATTGGTAATAGATAGTTTTTCCCCTTTCATGTGCATTAAAATTGTAAAAGCTGTATCTTCAAAACGAGTATGCTCTAAAAATTGCTCATTGAAAATTAAATTTCTATCAAACAAATGACTCCAAACACAAATTGTTCCCATTTGAAGAGGTGTCTTTGGGTTTCTAAAATTGACCCGTTGTGGTTTTAAAGGAAGTTCCATTGCTTGCCTAATTCCTGCGACAGAAATTGGTACTTTTTCATCTTCCAAATGCTTCCTTAAAACTTCAAAATAATTTTCATCGACATAATCATCACTATCTACAAATCCAATGTATTTCCCAGTAGCTTTAGAAAGTGCAAAATTTCTAGCACAACTAACTCCTTGATTTACGGGAAAAGAATAAAGCTTAAAACGAGCATCTTTCTCATAAGTTTCCATAATTTTTAAACTGTTATCCGTTGAAGCATCATCTACTAAAATAAATTCAATATCTCCTTCAGTTTGATTTTTCAAAGAAGAAAGACAACGATTTAAGAAATTTTCCGTATTATAAATAGGTACAATCACACTTGTTCGAGCCATAAAAAAGCCTCCCTTTTTCTGGAAGCTATTATAACGATTTTTTTAAATTTGTAAAGTTTATCGCATCTTTTTTGTATCTTCTTGCTCTTCGTTTTTATTTTTTAAAACTTTTCCATTTATAGCGTTGATTTTCCATGAACTCTTTCCTTCTTCAAAAATATGGAGAAAAAGTCTTGTACTAACGGCACTCTTAATTGGACTACTTGTAGGATATGTTTTCTCTTTGCCATCCTTTATTACAGCAAAACCGTAATGCTTACTATCGAAGTATACACCTGATGAAACAGGATAAGTTTCTTCTTTTCCTTCAAAGGTACAAGTACAAGGTTCTTTTCCAACTTGAAAAAGAACAGGATTTTCAATTTTTAAATTTTTCATACATTACTCCTATTTGTCAATAAATTCCATATAGTATTCATCAAATGTGATATCATGCTCTTTTATATATTTTGCGATTTTCTCTCCTACATACCGATAATGCCAAGATTCATATTGATATCCTGTAATAGCTTCTTTTCCTTTAGGATACCGTAAGATAAATCCATAGTCAGCAGCATGTTCTTGCATCCAACCGAATTCTTTTGTGGATTCAAAGTCTGTATAGGATGCATCTTTGTTATCTACATCCACACAAAGTCCTGTTTGATGTTCTGAAAATCCAGGACGTGCTGAATAAGTATCCGCATCTTCCCTTCCATCTTGTGAAACATAATTGTTATATAAATTGACTTGATATTGATAACTTCTATAAGCAGACATTGCTCGAATTGTATAACCATCGTTTTTAGCATCCATAATCAGATTTCTTAAAGCAATGCTTGCCTCTTCCACTAAAGAAATACCTCCTTTAGAAATAGATGTATCAAGTTCAACTAAATGATTAGGAACATAATCTTCACCTAAATAAAAGTATTTATTGACAAGCAACTTAGAAGTATTTAAGTAAGGGCTCTTTTTTGTATTGGTATAGAATGGATAATCAAGTCCTATATTCACTCTTATGATAACATCCTTCATTGAAAGATTTGGATTTTTCTCTTTGTAATCCTCATATCTTGTTTCGTTTTCTTTTTTATAAAAAGAATAAGTAGGTTCCTTCTTTTCTTCTTGTTTTGAAGAGGAAGTTTTATCTTTTCCACAAGCAGTTAAAAAAAGAAAAAGGCATAGAAGACTAAAGATAAGAAAATATTGTTTTTTCATATCACACCTCAATTTACATTATACGCCTTTTCCTTTAAAAATTATACGTTTTCTAGTAAGTAATCTTACTTTTTATCATGGCATCTTTTACGAGAAATAAGAAAAAGAAAAAGCTGCCAGTTAAGACAACCTTTATTCATATTTAAACTCAAGACTCTTTATTTCATCTTTGGTAAAATCGACAGGAAATCGATAATATAACGTTTGGTAAGGTTCTACTGTTGTTTCAATTGGAATTTCCATAATAGCTGAATTAGGATGAGGGCCATTGTAATTGAAAATAAAACTAAATTTTCCACTTTGTATACTATTTCCAGTTTGATTTTCTATAGAGCATTCTACATTTTCAGTACGGTTTTCATAATATTTACAATTTGCTACAAATATGCTATTGCTATCATTATATTTTCCTAATTCAATAGCTTGATCTTTAGAAGAAGGATTTGAATGATTGTCTTCAGTTGAATTTGAGTTATTTTGGTTTGAATCATTACCTTCAGTTGAGGTTGAGTTATTTTGATTTGAATCATTACTTTCAGTTGAACTTGAGTTATCTTGGCTTAAATGTAATCCACCTTGAAAATATATTCCTAACGAAATAGAACCAATTCCAAGGATAAAAATAACTATTAAAACCATCATCGTAGATTTTTTCTTCATACTTGCTCCTTCTTCTTAGACATTTACCAATTCTTTACCCACCTAGTATAATCTCCAGAAGCATACTTACATTTATGATTGTTGATTTGATTCTGAGTACAAGCAGAATCACTCCATTCAGCACTATACCAAGCTCCACAACCACAATTTTTACAACTTGTTTGTTGATTCCATTTTTCACAAGGGCAAGAAGATGCTCGTTGCCATGTACCAATACATCCGTAAGTACAGCTTCCTGAACCAGGAGTATAACGACTTCCTAGTTTATTTTTACATAATGATCTACAACTTGCATAGTTTCCAGAAAACCAATTTGTTTGAAAACCTTTCTCATCATAACATGTACAAGAGCAAGAATAACCATAATTAGAACAAGAACATGCTGAATGTGTCTTACAAGTGGAGTTACAAGTACCACAAGTTTTACAAGTATGTTTTTTCCATTGTTCTTTAATTGGTGCATAACAAGCAACACTTGTGTTTCCAGCTGCATCAACTGCATAGAATGGTCCTCCACTTGTTTTTTGATTCGTATAATCACGATAACTTCCGGCAACCCCAGCACACGTTGATACACCACTGCCTCCTGAATCAGAACAGTTAATACGATATTCAAGACCATTCTTACGTCCTCCACTAGCTGAAATATCTTGTGGAGAACATGATGGTGGAGTTATATCTACATAAACATTTAAACTTCCACAAGATGCAGTATTTCCTGCCTTGTCTTGTACATTTGGCACTGTAACTGCTCCTGCTGTGTTTGTTGTTACTGATTTTGTCGAATTTCCTTGACAGCCACTTCCACCTGTATCACTACATTGTCCTGTTAAGGTAGCACTTTTTCCCCACTTGTTGACTGCTCCTGTTCCTGTTGGGGTACATGTTGGAGGAGTAGTATCTACTTTAAAACTCGTAGAGTTACATTTTCCAGTATTTCCTGCTTGATCTTTAACAAATCCATACCATGTTACTCCTGTCGTATTTCCTTGACTTCCTGTTGTTTGTCCGTTGTAATTTACACTATTGGTTGTCGTTAATCCTTTCTGTACTGGTGCGTGAATTGTTCCTCCATCTTGCACTGATAAAGTTACTGTTACATTATTTGCTTTATACCATCCATTACTTCCTGCTGTTCCATTTAAACTAATACTACAAGTCGGTTTTGATGTATCTCTTTGAACTAAAACGCTATTACATACTCCTACATTTCCTGCTTTATCTTGTACATTTGGTGGTTGAATATTTCCATTTGTATCACTACTAACGGTAGTTGTACTATTACCTGCACAACCACTTCCTCCTGTATCGCTACATCGTCCTGTTACTGTTACATTTTGATTCGTCCATCCTGTATGATTGGATACTGCACTACAAGTAGGAGATGCTGTATCTACTTTGAAACTGCCGGAATTACATGTATTGGTATTTCCTGCGGCATCTCTTACATAGCCATACCATGTTATTCCTGTTGTATTTCCTTGACTTCCACTTGTTCTTCCACTATAACTTGCACTACTTGATGTTGTTAGGTCATATCCATTTACTTCAGATCGATATGTTCCATTCTCTTGTGTTTTTAAAGTTACTGTTACGTTATTTGACTTATACCATCCATTGTTTCCTGTTGTTCCACTTAAACTAATACTACAACTTGGTTTTGTTTTATCAATGTAATATGGATTACTTGTCGCATTCACTTCACAAGTGTTTCCTGCTTCATCATATCCTCTTACTTGTAAGTAATGTATTCCTTCTTCACTTAATGTTAATGTACTACTTGCCCCACTTCTTGCATACTGGTAGGTTGCATATCCACTATTATTTAAATTTCTTAATACATCAAATGTCTTTAAATCATTATTATTGGTTCTTACTGTTACTGATATATCTTGATTGGTCCATGTTTTTCCGTTTGGTGAAAAACTCACCATATCACATTTTGGTGGAATTTTATCAATATGTACTCGGTATTGATTACTGTTTTTTCCTTCTTCTCCTGCTCCTGTTATCACTCTTACTCGATATTGATAATCTATTTCTTGATTATATTCTATATGTACTGTATACTCGTTACTTGCTTGTCTACTTACTTCTATCCATGTTCCATTTTCATTTCTTTCAAAGACATAAGTATATCCTGATCTTGCACACTTTGGACTTGGTGTCGCAGTTAGTCTTACATCTTTATTCGTTACTTTTCCACTTGCTGTGCTTCCACTTAAGGTTACTGTTGGACTAGTCTTATCGATTAAAAACTTTTCTGTTGTTACCTTACAGCTATTTCCAAACTCATCATAGAGTGTAATCCTTCCTTGTCTTGCTCCTTCTCCACTAATGGTCTTTGTCTTTGTAGTTGCTTTATTATTAGACTGATAGTAGAAACTACTATTCTTTCCTTTTACGATTTGATCTAATTGTTCATTCTTTGTAATATAATCCCATGTACACTTTCTACTATCTTTATTGGTCTCCCAGTCCCAACTCTCTATCTCTCCTACTTGTCCAAAGTCTAAGGTGAGTTTCACATTCTTGCTGGTCCAATTCTCTCCTGTCATCTTCTCTTTATAATCTGTATTGATGACTAACTTCTTACAATCTGGTGGTGTCGTATCTATTTCATATACTCCTGAATCTTTGATTGTGGCATTCTCTTCATTATCCCATGCTGTCCCTCTTATTCTATAAATTCCATCTTCTTCTAACTTGATTTTAATAACTTTATTATATTTTGTTTTTGATACACTCTCTATGATTTGTCCTTCACTATCTTCCTTACTTCCTAGTTTATAAACTTGATAACTATAATCACTTACTGCTTTATCATCTTTTACTCTCATTTCTACTGTAATTGTTTTATTACTTCTCTTACTATTTGGTAGGAATGTTATTATTGGATTACTTCCATTTGTACTTGTATTATAATCATCACAATCCATCAATATGGAATAAACATAATTACTTTCTCCTAATTTTTGGACATAGACTGCACTTTTTTCTACATCACAAGAGTGGTTCTGATATCCTTCGACTGGTTTGATATATTTTTCTCCTACTAGTGTCTTTAAGGTGACTTCCCTTGTTCCTCCTACTTGTTTTGGCAGTTTACTTCGATAGTCTGAATAATACTCTTTTCCTGATATCAAAATTAGATTTTCTTGTTTCTTATAATATTCTCTTCTTGCTTTATTGATGATATTGGTGGCTGTCACTGTTCCTACTGTTGCGAGTATTCCTATAATCACTATCACTGCGAGTAACTCTACCATTGTGAATCCTTTTTTCTTCTTCATAAATAACACTAACCTTATCTTCTTTTATCTATCGTTATTATATAATACCCCCTCCGACTGTCAATTGAACTATGCTTATATAACATAGTTATTTCATTATGTATAACAAAAAGAAAAACATCTACAAGTTCATGTAAATGTTTTTTTATTCTTATGCTTCTACAACAAAACTATTTGATAAGCCTACTTTCATCGTTTTTTCTTTGTTATTAAACTCTTTAAATGTTCCTACAACTGTGACATACTCATCCTTTTGAAAATCATCCATATCTAGTTTTTCATCAACCAAAGTACAAACTACATTTAAAGCATAAGCACCATCATCATCGCTATAGTGCAAAGTAATTTGTTTCTTTTTCTTATCAATTTTAGAAATCGTTCCCTCTATTTGAAGAAATTGATTATAAAATTTCTTATAATTTTTTGTTGGATAATTACGTAATTCTAAGGCAAGGTCTAACATTGAAATTTCAGTTGCCTTATCAGAATAAGACATATTCCAAAAACCAATTTGAGTATCACGTCTTCCTATAGTTTGATGATACTTAATAACCTTATATCCTAATCCATAATATTCTTTGGTACCACCATCTTTGTATACTTTCGTGCGAATTGCTAAAAATGGTCCAACATTTAGTTTTGCTACCAATAAAATATCAATCGATATTAAAAGAACAATAGCAATTACAACATAGACAAGTCTTGTCATATTCTTTTTTAATTTCGCTTCAAGCTCCTTTGGAATTTCCCTTTTCATAAATACACTCCCTTTTTTGTGCTTATTATATCACAGATTTCCCAATTTGCCTAGAAAATCTTTTTCACTCCAAATTGGAATACCCAATTCCCTTGCTTTTTCATACTTACTACCAGGGTTTTCTCCAACAATGACACAGGAAGTCTTACGAGAAACAGACTCAACTGTTGTTCCTCCCCGACTTTCTATCAACTTCTTAGCTTCATTTCTACCCATTTTAGAAAGAGTTCCTGTTAGAACAAAACTTTTACCTGCGAAATTTTCATCTTCAACAATTTCTGTTCCTAAGTATTTCATATTAAGTCCCAACTCTTTTAAGTGTTCCACAAGTTGACGATTTTCCTCGTTTTGAAAATAAGAAACAATACTTTCGGCAATAATACCTCCTACATCAGGAATAGAAGTTAAAGTATCAATAGATGCATTCATCAAAGCATCCAAAGTTCCAAAATGGCTCGCTAAAATCTTGGCAGTCTTACTTCCAACATGAGTAATTCCAAGCCCAAAAATCAACCGTTCCAAAGAATTTTTCTTACTGTTTTCAATGGCTTCCAATAAATTATTGACTGATTTTTCACCATAACCTTCAAGCCGAATTAAATCTTCTTTATGATTTTCTAACTTATAAATATCGATAATACTTTTAATAAATCCAAAGTTATAAAAGTCTTCCATAATTCGCGTACCAAAACCATCAATATTCATGGCAGGACGTGAAACAAAATGAATAAAACCTTCTACTTTTCTCGCAGGACACTTCTCATTCATACAAAAATAATCAACTTGACCAGCTTTCTTTTGAAGAGGTGTCCTACAAATAGGACATTCTGTAATCATTTTAAATGGAACTTCATTGCCAGTTCTTCTTTCTTTTTTCACTTCCACAACTTCAGGAATAACATCTCCTGCTTTTCTAATCGATACAATATCGTTAATCATCAAATTCTTTTCTTTGACGTAATCTTCATTATGCAAAGTTGCCCTAGAAATCGTTGAACCCATTACAATAACAGGGTCTAAAACAGCATTCGGAGTAATTTGTCCTGTTCTACCTACAGTAAAAATAATATCTTTGAGCTTTGTAAGAACTTCTTCTGCTGGAAATTTATATGCAACAGCCCATTTTGGAGTTCTTGCTGTAAATCCTAGTTCTTGTTGAGAGGCAATACTATCTACTTTGATTACAATTCCATCAATTTCATAAGGAAGACTTGGTCTTAGAGCTGCTTTTTCACTAATATAATCAAGGACTTCTTGAACACTATGGACTAAGCGATTATTTGGATTTGTTTTAAACCCTAACTTTTTCATATATTCAATTGCTTCATGATGTGAAGAAAGTCCGTAATCTTGTGGATTAGGTAAATGATAAATAAAAGTATCAAGTCCACGTTTCGCAGCCACTTTAGAATCAAGCTGTCTAATAGAACCTGCAGCTGCATTTCTTGGATTTTGAAGGAGAGGTAAGTTTTCTTTTTCCCGTTCTTTGTTGATTTTTTGAAGTGTTTCCTTGCTCATAAAGATTTCTCCTCGAACTTCAATAGTAACCTTTTCAGGTAAACGAAGAGGAACCGTTTTAATCGTTTTAACATTATGAGTAATATCCTCACCAACAACTCCATTTCCTCTAGTTGCTGCCTTAGTAAGCACCCCATCTTCGTAGTGTAGTGAAACAGATAAACCATCGATTTTTAGCTCACAAAAATATGTTGGAACAACACCAGACTTCCTAATAGACCTATCAAAATCCACAATTTCACTTTCACTAAAAACATCTTTTAAAGAAAGCATTGGAATAGTATGTTCAACCTTTTGAAAAGCATCAATGACTTCACCACCAACTCTTTTCGTTGGAGAATCCTCCATTGCAAGATGAGGATATAGGGCTTCTAATTCTTCTAATTCTCTTAGATATTTATCATATTCTTGGTCTGTAATTTTTGAATAATCAAGTACATAGTAGTCATAATTTGCTTGATTTAATAGATTTGTTAATTCTTCAATTCTTTTTGTAGCATCCTCCATTTTCATTTTTATCATCCTTTCTATACTTGATTATAGTGTATCAAAAATATTTCTTTTTCTTTCATTTTTGTTGAGAATTTTTATATTATTCCATCCAAAGTGGAGATGGATATATCTCTTTTTCAGTCATTTCTTTTATTGCAGTTACAACTTCTTCCTTATCTTCTTTATAAGTAACTCCATACCATGAAGCTGTTGTTTCTATCACTTTGACTTTCCTTACGCCTTCTTCCATAGCTTCTTTTAACACATCAGGAATTAAGAACTCGTCTTTTTCTAGTTTTTCTTTTGGTCTTTCTAAAAATACCCTTAACTTTTCCTCTAAATAAGGAAATAAATTTGGATAAAATAACAGCATATTCATAGATACAATAGTATCACCACTGATTTCAAAAGGTGTACTTCCATCTAAAGGTTCAGCAATAATCTTTCCTTCTTTTTCTTCGACTTTACTTTCGATAATCGTTTCTAAATTATTGTTATAAAGCTTACATACTCCTCTTTTAGCAGAACCATTTTTAGATAAAGTTTTAGCAGTTTGATATCCTACTAGACCATAGATATTTTCATCTTTATTCTCATCAAAAAAGTGAATGGCTTCAAAGTATGCTTCTCTTCCGTAAAAATCATCAGCATTTATAATACAAAAAGGTTCTTTAACAATATCTTTAACACAGTAAATAGCATGAGCAGTTCCAAGAGGTTTTTCTCTATCCTTTAATATAGGAGAGCCTTCTGGTACAGTCTCCATTTTTTGAAAAGCATATTCTACTTTGATTTTATCTTCAATACGGCTTCCTATCGTCTCTTTAAAAATCTCATAGTTTTCTTCCTTAATAATAAAGACAACTTTATTAAATCCTGCATCGATAGCATCATAAATAGAATAGTCAATTAAAAATTCCTGATTTGGACCCATTGGTTCAATTTGCTTAAGACCACCAAAACGACTTCCCATTCCCGCAGCCATCACCACTAAAGTTCTATTCATAATATCCACTCCTATTGATATAAGCACGTCTCATTACTTTTTCAAAGCCTTTACTTTTCTTTCTCATATCTTCTTCTAATAAAATGAGAGAATAAAAACAATTCTTTGAAGTAGTTGATGCACTAATTTCAAAACACTTTTCATCAATGCCATCGATAGGGGCAAGACGTCCAATTTGAGCTGTTACTTTGTCATTTTTTTGATACATTTGAAGTGTTTTTCCTTCTTGTAAAGCCCCATAAATACAAGGAAACTTTTGTAGTAGTTTCTCTTCTTCTTGTGCCATATCAACCATCGTAGTTGCATCTTTTGTTTTTTTAATATACCCTCCAAGGCTTTTTTGATTGATTTTGCATGATGCAAACAAAACATAATTATTGCTTAACTGTATTTCCATATTTTCCTCCTATACTTTCGATAAGCTTTTATGATTTTTCATAAGTTTTCGAACACCAATTGGATGTTTAAAAGCAACAGTAACTAAAGTATCTGTAACTTCTAAAACTCTTCCAGCACCAAAGTTTTCATGATAGACAAAGTCTCCTACTTGATAGTCCACATCTTCCTTATAGAAAACCTCATCTTGTGAAATCTCTTGTTTTTGTTTTTCTTCTTCTAAATGTGTTTTTTCAACTAAATCCTCATCAATTTCACTAATAAATCTTGATGGAGGGTTTGCTTGGTCATTTCCAAATAATACCCTTCTCCTTGCACAAACTAGATATAAATCTTCTTTGGCTCTTGTTATCGCAACATACATAAGACGTCTTTCTTCTTCTAATTCACTGTTATCCAAAAGGGAATTTAAATGTGGAAATAAACCTTCTTCCATTCCGATTACAAAAACAATATCATATTCAAGACCTTTCACAGAATGTACGGTCATTAAACTGACTTGTCCTTCTCCACTATCATATTCGTTCTTATCTGTAACAAGACTTACTTCATATAAGAAATCTTCTAAAGAAACAAGTCCTTCTCTTTCTTCAAAAGCTCTAGTAATGGATTTAAATTCTTCTAGGTTTTCAAGACGAACTTCAGCATCTAAACTCTTTTCATTCTCAAGTTCCCTCTTCATCCCTGAAGCATCTAAAACTTTATCAATTAACTCTGTTAATGTTACTTCTTCTTTTACTCGTTTTAAATCTAAAATCAAATTTTTAAAAGAAAGAGCTTTTCCACTATCTATGACATCAAAAAGACTTGTATTTTTAAGGTCTGCTTCTCGATTTAAATCTTCAATTGTTTTAAGACCAATTCCTCGTTTTGGAACATTGATTACTCGCTCTAAGCTTACATCATCATTTTGGTTGTGCAAAAGTCTTAAGTATGCAAGTAAGTCTTTAATCTCACGTCTTGCATAGAAGGAAAGTCCTCCTACAACATGATGAGGAATGCTTTCTTTTAGAAGTTCTTCTTCAATGGTTCTTGACTGAGCATTTGTCCGATAAAGAATAGCCATATCTTCGTAACGTTTTCCATTTTCATGTAACTTTTTAATGATAGAAGATACATAATGGTTTTCATCTCGTCCATCATAAGCCCGATAGACTTTAATTTTTTCTCCAAGTCCTTTGGTACTATATAAGTTCTTTTCTTTTCGTGACTTGTTATTGCGAATAACTGAATTTGCTGCATCCAAAATCATTTTAGTAGAACGATAATTTTGTTCTAGTTTAATCACTTTAGCTTCTTTGTAGTCTTTTTCGAAGTTTAAAATGTTTTTGTAATTCGCACCACGGAAACTATATATTGCTTGGTCATTATCACCGACAGCACATATATTTCTATATTTGGCACTAATCATTTTAGAAAGAACATATTGAGCTTCATTCGTATCCTGATACTCATCAATTAAAATGTATTGATAACGGTCTTGATATTCTTGTAAGATATTCGGATTTTTCCTAAAAAGACGAATTGGTAAAATGAGCAAATCATCAAAGTCAACAGCATTATTTTGGGAAAGTTTCTCTTCATATCTTTTATATACTTGTAAAACTACTTTTTCAAAATCAGAAACAGCATATTTTTCATAACCGAGAGGAGATAAAATCTCATTTTTACAACTGCTGATTTGATTTTTAATTGCTCTTGGATTATAAATTTTAGGGTCATAATTTAAATCTTTCAAGATTTTTTTGATAATCGTTAGGGAATCATCGCTATCCATTATCGTAAAATTAGAAGTATATCCTAACACTTTAGCATTTTCTCGTAATAAGCGAAGTCCAAAAGAATGAAAGGTAGAGATTTGCATTCTTCTTGCAACATCTCCAACAAGAGATGAAATTCTCTCTTTCATTTCACGTGCTGCCTTATTGGTAAACGTAATTGCTAAGATAGAATAAGGAGATACATGTTTTTCTAATATTAAGTAGGCTATTTTTGTTGTTAGAACCTTAGTTTTTCCACTTCCTGCTCCTGCTAAAATAAGAAGTGGGCCGTCATTATAAAGTACAGCCTCTTTTTGTTGTTCGTTTAAATCTTCTAAATTCATCCTGTCCACTTCCTTATAAATCTATTATATCATGCCTTGATTTTCTAACAAAGGAAAAGTCATGCTTTTTTACATGACTTAAGATAATTAGAGGATGGGAGTGAGGACGATGCGGAAAGTTTTAATTCCACTACTAGTATCATAGGCTAGGCCATATATACCAGCACCTATTCCAAAATCATAATATCCATCCCTTACAACCCATTTATATAATACATTTTGTGAACCTGTATCATGATACCAATTCAGTGTTTCACCTAAAGCATGTCCTTTACACGGAGAACCATCACATGCTGTCATTATATCATGGCTTGTATATAAATCATAGTATTTGTCGTC
>CANQWT010000013.1 GCA_947627635.1 uncultured Bacilli bacterium | reverse complement strand
TTTCCAAGTAATAGTAAGTACTTATTACCTTATATAGAAAAAGATAAGAGTGGAGCAAACCCTCCAGTTCTAAGTGACAATATGATACCAGTCGTATACAATGGAAAGACATGGGTAAAGAAGAGTAGTGACTATTATAACTACGATAAACAAGAATGGGCGAATGCAGTAACAGTAACAAATGAAAGTAGAGAGACATACAAGAATGCCGAAGCAGGAGAAGAAGTAAAGATGGATGATATTCTCCAAATGTGGGTATGGATACCGAGATACAGTTACACCATAAAGAGTGAAGATGGAACACATTACTATGGAAAGAAAGAGGAAGGAAGAAGTGATGAACCAAGTCAAGCCTTACCAGGAGAGATAGACGTGAAGTTTATCAATAGTTCTACTACAGATGAAGGAAGTGCCCAATATACAAATTCAAATACACCAAGTGGATGGTACACTCCACCAGGATTTAAGTTTGGAGAGAAGAACCTATCAGGGATATGGGTAGGTAAGTTTGAGACAGGATCAATTGATGGAACAAGTCCAGGAGATGTGGATACAGATAACTTAGTAGCAATCAAACCTAATATTACTTCATGGAGAGGAATTCGAATATCAACGTTAGAGTTAGTGTCTATGGGAATAACAAAAGAAGAAAATATATATGGCTTTGATCAAAGTACCTATGATAGTCATGCTTCAAAAAATAGTGAGTGGGCACTAATCAGTTACCTTACACAAAGTAAATATGGAAAGTATGGTAACCCATTATATACCGGAGAAAATAAACAAGTATTTATAAATAACTACAATTGGTATATGACAGGATGTTCAAGTGGACAAGGAACAGCAAGTAGTTCAACAACATGTGCAAATCAATATGATGTGATGGTAGACCGAGGAAATGGTCAGGGCTACGCAGGAGCCGGAGCAAGTTCAACAGGAAACATCACAGGAATTTATGATATAAATGGAGCTACTTGGGAATATACAATGGGTGTATTAGAGAAACGAAGTGGTAATACAGCAAATGCGAACTCAGGATATCCAGGACTCCTCGCAGATGAAAGCAATTATGATAGTGAACGAGGCTGGCCCGATGAAAAATACTATGATGTTTACACGTCAATATCAATAGCAACTGCCTGTAACGGAAATCCATGCAAGGGACATGCCTTAGGCGAAGTCGCAGGGTGGTATGGTGATGCTCCTTGGACATTGAGTACAACACGCCCATGGTTCTATCGTGGAGGTCGAGCTGGGGATGAAACATACGCAGGAGTTTTCACATTCTACGGATGGAATGGTAATGTAGATGGAAATGGCTCTTTCCGTCAGGTTCTTACACCTCAATAAATAAAAAAACTCTTTGGATACATTTCTGTATCCTTTTCTTTTTGGTACAAAACTCTATTTTTTCGCATAAATTATATAGAGGAGGAAAAATATGCCTAATTATAGAGAAATTGTTACAAAAGCAATTATTGAAAAAGGAAAAAAGACTTTCACGACAGATAGTCATGTATCACTTTTAAATATGCCAACTACAATTTTAGGTTGTTGGATTATCAATCATGATTTTAAAGGAAGTAAAAGTGGAGATAATATTGTCATTGATGGAAGTTATGATGTGAATATTTGGTATTCTTATGACAATGATACTAAAACAGAAGTGGTTAAAGATACGAATACATACCATGAAGTAGTGAACTTTAAAAATTGTGAGAAAATAGAAGGAGAAGAAATC
Organism: uncultured Bacilli bacterium; assembly: GCA_947627635.1. Lineage (GTDB taxonomy): Bacteria > Bacillota_I > Bacilli_A > RF39 > UBA660 > CANQVB01. The sequence goes on along the minus strand of CANQWT010000013.1, from coordinate 25,168 downwards.
CTTGTTCGAAGCTTAAAACAACCTATTTGTACAAAAGCATCTATTGATGAAACAGGTATTTCTTATACCATTGAAAAAACGCTTGGGATAGAACTTGTCGGAGATACTAAAGTAAAAATTGCCGTTCAAGAAGATGAAGATACATGGGATAATTTATTAGAAACAGATAAAATAGACGAAGAAATCGATAGGGAAGTTTGTGAAGAATTTATTGAAGAAAAAGAATGTTAACCGAAAAAGGTTGACAAACTAATAACTGCTCGTTATAATAGTCTTGAAATTGATTGAAAAAAGGAAGGAGAAAGAAACATGGCAGTTAAATTAAGACTTACTCGAATGGGAGCTAAGAAAAAACCATTCTATCGTATCGTTGCAAGCGATTCTAGAAGTCCAAGAGATGGTAAATATCTAGAACTAATTGGAACATATAATCCACTACCTTCAGAAAAAGAAGTAAAAATCAATGAAGAGGTAGCTTTAAAATGGTTACGTCAAGGAGCTATTCCATCAGATACAGTTCGTAATTTACTAAGCGAAGCTGGAATTATGAAGAAGTTTGCTTTAGAAAAAAGCAAAAAGGGTAATGCCTAATGGATTACGTAGGAACTTTAGAGAAAATCGTGAAGGCTTTAGTTGTTGATAAAGAAGCTGTTCGTGTCAAAGAATTTCAAGAAGACGATGAAAATGCAATTCTTTTAGAAGTCATGGTTCAAGAAGATGACTTAGGTCGTGTCATTGGAAAAAATGGTAAGACTGCAAGTGCAATTCGTACTTTAATGCAAGCAAGTAGTGCACTTCACGATAACAAATATGTCAAAATCAATTTTGACAAATTTTAAAAGAGGCAAGAGCTTCTTTTTTTTATCAAAAAAATTTTGAAATCTTTTTGGTTTTACTTGTAAAAATTTTAAAATTCATTATAATAGAAAAATATAAAAGAAGGGAGGAGATTTGACTTGAAAAGACCTGTACTGATTATTGAAGATGCAATTCTTTTCCCTGAAAGTGAACTTCGTATGGAAACGGATAGGGAAGGACAAGTTAAAACTCTTTCTGCAGTTGATAAAGATACACCTCATGAAGTGTTAGTCGCAACCCCACTTCATGCAGGAAATGATTTTGATATTACCGAACTTCCATCTATGGCTATTTTAGGTTCATTGGAGTTATTACTGACTATTCCTAATTCTAAAGTACGTTCTGTTATTTTAGGCCTTAGAAGAGTGAATGTTACATCTTATTATTTAGAAGATGGTGTTTACTATGCTGAATGTGAGGAAGTCATAGAGCCTGAAATTTCTCTTAAAGAAAGAATACTTTATAAGGATATGTTACTTCGTTTAGTAGACCGGTATATTAAAGAATCTCCTTATATGAGTAATGCCTTATTAAGCCAAATCAATGATATTGAAAGCATTGATATTTTAACGGATGTTGTAGCTTCTTTCTTAACTCTTTCTTTTGAAGAGAAGAAAAAGTTTTTATATGAAATCAATCCTGTTGTAAGAGCCAAAATGATTATGGAAGAAATCAAGCGAGAACTTGGTATGGTCAAAATTGAGCGAGAAATTGATATGGCTGTTCAACAAGAGATGGAGAAAAACCAAAAGGAATTTTTATTACGTGAAAAATTGAAAGTGATACAACAAGAACTTGGAGATGTTTCGACAAAAGAACAAGATATTGAAAAAATGAAGAAACGTCTTTCTAAATTAAAGTGTCCAAGAAAAGTTAAATTAAGAATAGAAGAAGAATTAAAACGTTATGAAAACTTATCAACAAATTCTCCTGAAAACTCAGGAGTAAGAGATTATCTTGATTGGTTGTTCCGTCTTCCTTGGGAAAGATATACCAAAGATAATCCAGATATGAAGGATGTTTCTTCTTATTTAAATCGTTCTCATTATGGACTTATGGATGTCAAAGCAAGAATGATTGAGTATTTGGCTGTCAAAGAAAATACAAAGAAACAAAAAGAAAGAACACCTATTCTTTGTTTTGTAGGTCCTCCTGGAGTTGGTAAGACTTCTCTTGCTTATAGTATTGCTAAAGCTTTAAATCGTACTGTTGCGAAAATTTCTGTAGGTGGAATGAGTGATGAAGCAGAAATTGTAGGACACAGAAGAACTTATATCGGTTCTATTCCTGGTAGAATTATTCAAGGAATTGCTAAAGCGGAAAGTGCTAATCCTGTATTTATCATTGATGAAATTGACAAAATGCAAAAAGACTTTCGAGGAGACCCAGCCTCTTGCTTATTAGAGGTTCTTGACAAAGAACAAAATATGCATTTTCAAGACCATTATTTAGAGGAAGAATTTGACCTTTCCAAAGTCTTGTTTATCGCAACAGCAAATTACGAAGAACAAATTCCATTGGAATTAAGAGACCGTTTGGAAATTATTCATATCTCATCATATACAGAGTATGAAAAGCTAGAAATCGCAAAGCAATGTCTTTTGCCAAAACTGTTAGAACAAAATGGTCTTACGGCTTTAGAAGTTCAGTTTACAGATGATGCGATTTTAGAAATCATTCGTTCTTATACGAAGGAAGCAGGAGTTCGTGATTTGGAAAGAATGATAGACCAAGTTCTTCGAAAAATTGTAAAACTGATTTATGTTGATAAGGAAACTCCTTTCTTTGAAATCATGGCTAAGGACTTACCAACTTATTTAGATGATGCTCTATATCATTATCATGATAGTGGAAAGAAAATGCAAGAAGGAGTTGTAAATGGACTTGCTTATACTCCTTTTGGAGGAGATATTTTACCAATTGAAGTAACATATTATGAAGGTAAGGGCAAACTGATTTTAACAGGCTCTCTTGGAGAAGTAATGCAGGAGTCTGCGAAAATTGCTTTGAGTTATATTAAAGCCCATCGAGAAAAATTTGGCATTCCTAAAAATATTTTTGAAGAAAAAGATATTCATATTCATGTTCCAGAAGGTGCAGTCAACAAAGAAGGTCCAAGTGCTGGTATTGCTTTGACTTCAGCACTGATTAGTTCGTTATCTAAACAAAAGGTATCATCATCGATTGCCATGACTGGAGAAATTACTTTACGTGGTCATGTATTGGCAATTGGTGGTGTAAGAGAAAAAATCATAGGAGCTCATCGAGCTGGAGTAAGAGAAGTTTATCTTCCAAAAGAAAATCAAAAGGATGTTAAAAAACTTCCTAAAATTATTCAAAAAGAAGTTGAATTTCATTTTGTAGAGCGCTACATGGAAGTTTATGAAAGCTTGTTTGAAAAAGGGAAAGTAAAAAATTAGTCATACTTTTCTTTTTTTTTCGTACAATGAATTATAGAAAGGAGAACTGTAATGAAACAAATTATTTCATTTGAAAAAGAAATTCCATTTAAAACCATGATCGGAGAAGTAGAAAGTATTGCTTTGGAACATACTTTAGCTTTTCAAGATGATAGCTCTATTCAAGGGGATTTTATTGTTAGTGGAACTTATAAAATTACAAAAGATACCCAAGCTTCTTTAGATTTTTCTTATAAAGTACCTGTGGATATTGTTTTAACAACGCCTTTAGATGATGACCGTGAAGTGGAAATTGACCACTTTACTTATGAAATTCTAGACGAAGAAGCTTTACTTGTACATATCGATTTAGCTGTGATGGGAAGAGAAAAAATAGATATTTTAGAGGAAGAAGAAGTTTTAAAAGAACAAGAGAAAATCATTGAAAAAATAGAAACTGAAAAAGAAGAACCTATGGAAGATAGTCATTTTGCTTTCCAAAAAGATTTCGTTTTAGATAAAGAAGAAACACAGAAAGAAGTAGAATTATTTAAGGAAGATGTAATCAAAGAAAAAACTGAAGAAAAAACCAAGGAAGAAACTTTAAAGACCATTTCACAAGAAGACACATCCAAAGAAGTGATGCATTCTATCTTTTCAGCCTTTAAGGATACTGAAGAAACATTTTCTACTTATTCCATTTATATTTTAAGAGAAAATGACACTTTAGATGAGGTTTTAAATCGTTATGGAGTAACCAAAGAAGAAATTAGTGAGTATAATCAATTAGATGATTTGAAAGTAGGGAGCAAGTTAATTCTTCCTACAGTGATTTCAAATGAATAGTAGGCACATTAAGAAAATAACGTTAGTCAAAAATAATCGTATTATAGTAACAGATGATAATGCCTATTTTATAAAGCCAAAAAGAAAATTTAAGAATGAAGATATTTATGAAATGTTAGAAGATAGAGGGTTTCATCATTTCTTAAAACCTATCGAACGATTAGAACAAGAAGAAATTTTTTTATATCTTCCTGAAAAACATTATCAAATCGACGAAAAAGCGATAGACATGATTCATGTATTATCGCTTTTACAAAATAAGACTACATTTTATCAAGAGATTATTTTAGATGAAGTAAAAGAATTTTATGAAGCTAAAAGTAAAGAACTTACAGATTTGTTTTGTTACTATGAAAACTTAGAAAATTGCTTTTTGAAAGAAGTTTATCCATCTTCTTCCATCTATCTTTTTCAAAGAAATCTCTCATTGATTTTTTCCTCTTTATCTTATGCCAAAGAAAAACTAGAAAAGTGGTATCAAGCAGTTACTTTAAAAAAGCATATTCGTAAAGTTTTGGTTCATCATCGTTTTGAACTTTCTCATTTTTTAGATGGAAAAATGCCATGTCTTCTTAGCTTAAGTCAAATGGATTATGGAAGTCCTGTTACTGATTTGGTTTATTTTATTCAGACACATTGTCTAGAACTGGATATTTCATCTCTTTATTCAATTTATCAAAAGACTTATCCTTTTACCAAAGAAGAACAACTTTTATTTTCCTTTTTACTAGCACTTCCTCCAAAATTAGAAGTTCTATCAACTTATCAAGGTACAGTTTTTTTATCAAGAAATCTGAATAAACTTAAGAAGTGTTTTCTCTTTTTATTAGAAGAGGATAAGCGATGTCAGAAACAAGAAGAAAAATAACTCGATAAAGAGTAAAATTGCATGAATTTTAGTGGTTAGAAAGATGAGTAGAAAAGCTTGATACATGGTAATGGCAATTAAGAAAAAGATAATTGATAAATAGATAGGACTTAACAAACGTTTTTGTTTACACATGTTACAACGACAGCAAAAGGAATGGGAATGTCTTTTTCTTTTTTTCACGAAAATCACCTGTTGTAGTTTATGCCAAAAAGAAAAAGAAGTGCTTAATAAATAGTCACTTCTTTAATATAATAGTTTCCATAGTTTTGTGAGAAAAGTACTTTTAAACTAGTTTGCTCTTCAGAAAGAATAATTTCTATATCGCTGTTAGGTAGAGTATTGATTTGTTGATTTTGAAGGGGAATATCATTTAGAAAGGTTGAACCGAAACAGACTGTACTTGTATCATAAATCTGATAAATTTCATCATTAGTAGGAATTGTAGAAATTCGTCGATGGAATAGATTATTGGCTTCTTCTAATAAAAATTTTCTGGAGTAACAAACTTTTTCACCATCACTTAAAAGATAATTGGTATATTTGAAAATCTCATCACTAGGTAAGGTTTGAAAGTCAATTTTACTTTTACTCCTATCAATAGAAGAGGCAAGAACTACTGCAATTTGTAATAAGTAATTTTCACTATTTTGAAAATAGATAATTGAATTGGATAACTTTGTCAAATCACTGGTGTTATTGACACGAGGAGCATCTTCATAAGTTTCTTTGGTATAATTTCCATCTTGATTTTGAACTCGCCTATGGTTAATAAAAGAAATAATCAAGAGTACTCCAATAATTGCTCCTACAATAATAAAGTATTTTTTATTCATAAAACACACACCCTTTTAAAATTCGAATAAAATCAAACGATAATAACTATCAGCGATATCATCTTTACTTAAACATTTTGCAAGTTCACTTGGTGTTCTTTTTTTGTAACTTGCATTTCTAGGATAGTTACAACTATCTATCATAACAACATGGCCATCATCATCGATATCTAAAATCAGATAAGCATGATGAGTTCCTGCAAGGTCAGGACATTTTGAATGTTGAACAAAGACCATAACAGGTTGTCCATTTTTAACAGCTTCCTTAATAATGTTTGCTGCTTTTTCTTGTGTTAGCTCGCTATGGAAAACAGTTGCTTTTATTCCATAATGACTAATCGCTTTATCAATTTTATTTCCGACTAAGACACCACTATTAGGAGTTAGCTTATACATGTAATTTTGTAAATCTAGGGTAGACATCTTTGTATTTTTAATAGCGTTAATCGCTGAGGTTAGGGCATGTGCTCTACAAGATCCATCAAGAAGTCCAGAATTATATTGATATCCCATATAGTACTTGACAGTTCCTTTTTCATATTTGACAGTTGCAATGGCAGAACAATAGTCATTTTTTCCTTTACCACAGCGTCCTTCAGGATCTTTTTGATTGTATTTGATAGTGACTTTTTTAACAGCACCCATACCTTTACTTGAATCTGATTCCATTGATTCTATGGCTTTCTCAACAGTAATTTCACCAATGGTTGTCTTTAACTGAACTGGTGTCATATTATTTCCAACACCTTTACTAGGAGAACTATCTAAAACTTCTCTTATTTCTTTAGAATATTTATAACAGCTTCCTAATAAGTAAAGTGATTGGTCATCTTTACTGTTAATGACGAAGACATTTAAGACAAGTTCTACTACCCAAGGAAGAAAGAAAAAGAAGAAAATTCCAACAATTCGAATCATCATTCCATGAATTTCTTTCTTATCATTATCAGGGTTAATTACAAGTTTAGAAAAAGAGATAATCAAAGAAATAATTAAAACAATAGGAGCAACAATTTGAAGTAAGTCAAGAATGGATTTAATTGTTGCTAGAAAATAGCCTAAGACAAAATCTTTACATTCAGTTAAATCTAAAAGACTAAGCATGTAATCACTTCCTTTTTATAAACGATTTTTAATATATTTATATACTTTTTTATAGGTTGCAGCATTATAATGAAGTCCATCAGGTGAATCAAATCCTTGTTTAGTCATATAGGAATAACTATCAATGTATTTTACATTTTTGAGTTTGACTTTTAACTTTTTGTTGAAATCTTGAATACTAACATTTCTATTTGCATAGCTTCCTTTACAAGGCATGACAGAGTTAAAGTAAACTTTAGCACCCTTAGCAACCCATTTTTTAGCTTGTTCATTGATATATGTTACATATTTATCAGCATTATATAAATCATTGACACCCATTAGAATAATAATACCAGTTTTATTGTCAATTTTATCTTCAATTTGTGGAACTCCAGTTGATTTCATCCAAGCAAGTCCTTCTCCTGATTTACAACTCCAAGTATCCTTTCCACCAACAGCATTATGCATTCCTACTGTTCTAGAGTCACCTATAAAAATCAATTTTGTAGGTGTTTCGGTTTGATTAGAAGTAGTACCAGAACTACTATTACCACTACTGCTACTACTATTTCCACTATTACTACTCGTATCGGTATCGGTGTCAGTATCATCATCTGCTTCGATATTTTCTAAAGATGAATTATCCGGTTTTAAATCAGTTGGATTACCTTTATTGACACCATCATTATGAGTATTGTCTACTTCTTTTCTTAATTCACTTGCATTTTCCCAACAACTTCCAAGGGTATATCTTGCTCCAGTATCTACATTTTCAACTTCAATCAGTCCAAGTACTAAGTTGACCATCCAAGGTAGTAAGAAAAATATGATTACTGCGATAATTTTCTTGACAATTCCTTTTGCAATCTTTTTGTTTTCATCTCCTGTTGCAGTAATTTTGATAAACGAAATAACTAGAGAAATTATAAACACAATAGGGGCAGCAATTTGTAAAACGGTAAGAATTGTTTTGACAATCGATAAGTAATAGCCTAAGACATAATCAGTACAGGCTGTTGTTTCTAAAATATTGAACATAATATCACTCATTTCTCATTTTTTTCATTATAACATAAATTTAGTAGTTAAAAAACAAGAAATCACTTCTCTAAATCAAGAAAAAAAGTTATAATAGAGTAAAGTAAGGTGAATAAATATGGGGCAAAAGAAAGCAGTCTATATTGACAAGGAAAATAAATGCATCAACCGAATTATTGAAAGATGTATTGAATGTGGAATTTGTAAAAAGACTTGTATTGAAAAAGAAAAGATAGATAGAGATATTTATGAAAAGACTTGTCTTGGTTGTGGACAATGTATTTTATCTTGTCCTGTTGGGGCACTTACTCCTAAGTATCAATATAAAAAAGTCCTTGATTATTTGCACGACACGAATAAAGTTGTGACCATTTCACTTGCACCTGCAGTTCGTGTTTCATTAAGAGAAGCTTTTGGTTATGATGAGGATGAAAACAATTTGCCTCAGTTAATAGGAGCTTTAAAACGAATTGGCTTTGATTATGTTTTTGATGTTACTTTTGGGGCAGATTTAACAGTCATGGAAGAAGCAACAGAGTTTTTAGGAATTATTATGGATGGAGAACATCGACCACTTTTTACTTCTTGTTGTCCTGCTTGGGTTTCTTATGTGACAAAATTTTATCCACAGTATACATGTTATTTATCGACAGCCAAAAGCCCAATTGGAATGCAAGGGGCTATTTTGAATAGTTATTTTTTAGAAAAAGAAAATTTGAAAAAAGAAGATGTTATTCATGTAGTTGTTGCTCCTTGTACAGCGAAAAAACAAGAAATTATTGATGTTCCAGGAATGGATATTTGTATCACAACGAGTGAACTACTTCTCTTATTAAAGGAAGAAAATGTGAATTTAAAAGAAGAAAAAGAAAGAAATTTTGATGCTTTATTAAGTGAAGGAAGTGGAGCTGCGACTATTTTTGGAAGAAAGGGTGGAGTAAGTGAAGCTGTTCTTCGAACACTTTCTTTCTTAATGGGTGAGCCTTTTAAAATTAAGACCCTTGAAGAAACAGAAAGTAAGCGAGTACTTGAGGTTAAAACTTATAGAAAAACTTTAAAGGTCGCCTCCGTTTGGGGAATGAAAGAAGTAGGACCTATCTTAGAAGCTTTAGAGAATGGTGAAGTACTTTATGATTTTGTTGAAGTCATGAATTGTGAAAATGGTTGTGTTGGTGGAGGAGGACAGCCTCTTGGGACAATCAATTTACAAAGTGAACAGACAAAAAAAAGAATGAATAACTTGTCGAAGCTTGATAGACGTGCTAGAATAAGATGTAGTCACGAAAATATGGATGTAAAGCAAGTGTATGATATGTATTTTATGTATCCGAATAGTCCACTTGCCAAAGCCTATTTACACAGGGACTATTTTACTAAAAAGTCTATAATCGAAGAGGATTCTTCTGATATAGAAGTTATTTAAGAAAGGAAGGAAAAAAATGGAAAATTTAAAAGGAACAAAAACAGAACAAAATTTAATGACTGCATTCGCAGGAGAAAGCCAAGCAAGAAATAAGTATACTTATTATGCTTCAAAAGCTAAGAAAGATGGTTATGAACAAATTGCGGCAATTTTTGAAGAAACAGCAAACAACGAAAAGGAACATGCTAAACTATGGTTTAAAGAACTTCATGGTGGAGATGTACCTGAAACTTTGGTAAACTTAGAAGATGCTGCAAACGGAGAAAACTACGAATGGACAGAAATGTATAAAGAATTCGCAGAAGTAGCTCGTGAAGAAGGATTTAGCCGTATTGCTTATCTTTTTGAAGAAGTTGGAAAAATTGAAAAAGAACATGAAGAAAGATATTTAGCACTTTTAAAGAATATTAAAGATGATAAAGTTTTCCACAAAGATGGGGATAAAATTTGGATTTGTAGAAATTGTGGACATGTTTATGTAGGAAAAGATGCATTAGAAGTTTGTCCTGTTTGTAAACATCCAAAAAGTTACATGGAAGTAAAAGCAGAAAATTATTTATAAAAGTGGAATAGACGAGATACGGTGATAGAAATTGGATGGTAAATACGACGAACCCTTGGTTTGTCCGTAGTGGTAAACATGATAATGGGGCAAACGCAGGTGTTTTCACATTCAGCAACGATAATGGTCGGTTTACTGAATGGATTTCGTTCCGCCAGAGTTGGATTACAGATAAAAATAGTATTCTGTAAAGTCTATTTATAACAAAAGGAAAGTAAGATGAGTAGTTCTACGAAAATCTTGCTTTTTATTTTCAAAATTATGATATAATTTTAGTTAGAAAAGAGCTTTATATGAGGTGATTTATTTATGAAAGACAAATTTAATCTAACACGAGAGCAAAATGTATTTGTTGCAAAGAGAAATATTGTAGATTATATTTGGAAAAGTGCTAATTTGGAAGGAATTGGTGTTACATATCCTGAAACCCAAGCTATTTATGATGGGGGTATTGTCAATGGATTAACTGTTGATAAAATTATCGCTATCAATAATTTAAAATATTCATGGCAGTTTATTCTTGAAAATACTGAAATAGAAGATGATTTTAAGGTATTATGTCATTTACATAAACTTACTTGTGATAAATTAGTTTTAGACCAAAATCTAGGAAGGATAAGAACAACACCAGTAAATATTGGAGGAACATCTTGGAAACCTAATTTTCCAATAGAAAGTCAAATTAAAGAAGAACTTCAAGAACTGTTCAATCAAGTTGAAAAAACAAAAACAGAAATAGCTATTGAAATTATGCTGTGGATTATGAGAAGACAAATGTTTATTGATGGTAATAAAAGGGTTGCTATGTTGTTTGCTAATAAAATCATGATTGATAATGGATGTGGAATAATTACTATTTCTCAAGAAAATCAACCAACTTTCTTTGAAAAGTTAATAAAATTCTATGAGACAGGAGATTATACTGATTTAAAGCAATGGATTTATGATACAAGTATTGATGGTATGAACTTAGATTAAATTTTTTTTAATATTACATCATTTTGACAAATCAAATTTTAAAAGAAAACTTGTGTTAAACTAAAATAGAATAGACGACAAACGGTGATAACTATAATATGGTGAATACGACGTATCCATGGTTAGAGCGTGGTGGACGAGCTGAAAATGGTGCGAACACAGGTGTTTTCGCATTCAGCAATTGGTATGGTAATGTAGATAACAATGTTTCGTTCCGCCAAGTATCGGATTACAAAAGAAAAGTTTATTTTGTAAAGTCTATTTAAAACAAAAGGAAAGTAAGATGAGTAGTTCTACGAAAATCTTGCTTTTTATTTTCATTTTTTAGAAAATATGATTTAATAAAACAAAAGAGGATGATATGAATGAAAGTACAAGTTGTTGGTAGTGGAAGTATGTGGAATGCATATAATAGTGCATCTTATAAAATTGATCATAATATTTTGGTAGATGTTCCAAATGGAATGTGTAAAAATCTGTTTCGTCAAAAATTAAATCCTATTGAAATCGAACATGTTTTACTAACACATTTTCATGGTGACCATTATTTTGATATGCCATTTTTCTATTTATTAAAATCTAAATCAGAAAAGAATAAAGTAACAGTTTATTGTAGTAAGGAAGGAATTCGTAAAATTAAAAAGATAACTTTACTTGCTTTTCCAAATTCTTGTAAAGATATATTTAAAGAGCTAGATTTAAAATATCAGTTACAAAATTCTTTTCAAATCGCTTCCTACAAAATTGAAAAAGTTTTAGTAGACCATGGTAGAATGGCTCCTGCTTATGGATACTTATTTCATCAAAATAATAAAGTTGTAGGTTTTACAGGAGATACAAGTCTTTGTGAAACAGTAGAAAAAATGGCTAGTCAGTGTGATTATTTATTTTGTGATGGAATGCTTTTAAAGGGAACAAAGTCACATATGGGCATTGATAATATTACGTATTTATGTCAAAAATACCCAAATTGTATATTTGTTGTAAGTCATTTGGAAGATGAAACAAGAAAAGCTTTTAAAAAATTAGAGTATTCAAATGTAGTCGTTCCAGATGATGGACAAGTTTTTGATATTGAATGAAGGAGTAAAAAAGACTACATTAGTACCCAATCAATAGAGTGTAAATTCTTCACTTTTCTTGACAATATATTACATATGACAATTTGGAATATTAAACAAGTGAAAACCTTATCTTTGCTATGATTATTACAAGAAAGATAGGGTGTTTATATATGGAGGATATAAGAAATAAAAAAAGAAAAAATAAGACCATGATTATTAGTGGAATTATCCTTTTAATAATTTGCTTACTTCTCTTTTTTAGTCTTAGTTATGCTTGGTTAAGAACATCAGTAAAAGGTACAAAAAATGTTGGACTTAATGCGAAGAAATTAAATCTTATTTTAGATGAGACAAATGATGGAATTGATTTAGGTTCTGAGGTTCCTGCAGTTCCTATTGTTGATGAAGAGGGTAAGAAAGGTGTTTCTTATACCTTTACTTTGGATAATGAAAGTATGATGAATTTGGATTATCAGCTTTCTTTAATTGACAATGAAGAAAAGCAACAAGAATGTCCTGATTGTAGTTATTTAGATGAAAAAGATATTCGTTATCAACTCATTGCAAATGGAAAAGAAGAAGTAGAAACTCTTCCTCATAATCGTATTATTGATGCTGGAACAATTTTAAAAGGTGAAGCAAATAAAATCGATTATGAACTTCGTGTTTGGCTCAATTATGATGCAGGAAATGATGCTCAAGGAAAAGTATTCTTTGGAAAGTTAAAAGTAGATGCAACACAACAGCTTGCAGGATATGAAAACCAACAAGAGCCTAATCCTCCAGTGCTTTCAGATAACATGATACCTGTTGTTTATAATGGATATAGTTGGATTAAAGCAGATGTGAATAACAAGTGGTATGATTATGATAAACAAAATTGGGCAAATGCAGTAACAGTAACAAATGAAACAAGAGAAACATACAAGAATGCCAAAGCTGGAGCAAAAATCAATATGGATGATATCTTGCAGATGTTTGTATGGATACCAAGATATAGTTATACAATTAAATCAGAAGATGGAACAAATTATTATGGAAAGGGTGGAGAAAGTGCAGCAAATCCAGGAGAAATCGATGTGAAATTTATCTCTACCTCTACAAAAGATGATGGAACAGCACAGTACAAAAAAGGACAAAGTGTCAAAGGATGGTTTACACCACCAGGATTTACTTTTGGTGATGAAAACTTATCAGGAGTATGGATAGGAAAGTTTGAAAGTAGTAACATTGAAAACTGTTCTACCACTAATAATGATGTAAATAATGGTTGTGATCTAGAAAATTTAACTGTTCAAATTAAGCCAAATGTATATTCATGGAGAAATATTCGAGTGTCAACATTAGAAATAGTATCTATGGGAATAACGAAAGTAGGAAACATTTACGGATTTAATCAAGAAACATATGATAGTCATGCCTCAAAGAACACAGAGTGGGCTTTGATATCATACTTAACTCAAAGCAAGTATGGAAAATATGGTAATTCTTTATATACAGGAGCTAATAAAGAAGTATTCATGAATAATTATAGTGGTTATAAGACAGGACGTTCAAGTGGACAAGGATCAGCCTTAAGCTCCACTGAAGAAGGAGCAGCGTATGATGACCTAGTAGATAGAGGAGAAGGCAAGGGTTATACTGGAGCAGGAGCTTCAAGTACAGGAAACATTACGGGAATCTATGATATCAATGGAGGAGCATGGGAATACACCATGGGAGTGCTAGAAAAACGGAGTGGAAATGCACAAGAAAGAAATTCGGGCTATTCAGGAAAATTAACTGACGAAAGCGAATTTACAGAAAATGCAAGAGAATGGCCAGCTACTAAGTACTTTGATGAATACACATCAATATTAACAGAAACAGCATGTAACGGAAACTCCTGTAAAGGACATTCCTTAGGAGAAGGAGCAGAGTGGTATAGTGATCTCACATGGATGGTGAATACGGATAGTCCATGGATGATTCGAGGTGGTTACCCCAGTAATGGTCAAAATGCAGGAGTTTTCGCATTCAGTGGTGATAATGGTCGAATGACTGCATGGCTTACTTTTCGCATCGTCCTCACCCCAAATGCTAACTAATTTGATAAAATAATTAAAACAGGTATAAAATTAAATAAAAATATCCTGTTTTTTCTTTGGCTTATAAATATATAATGATAGAATAAATAAAAAAATATTTTGAAATAGTAAATATTGAGTTTATAGTTTTAAAACTTACTTCTTGAAAAAAAAGTTTATATGGGTTAATCTTATAGTGGATATCTTAAAGAAAAGAAAGCAGTGATAATCATGAAAAAGAAACAAAATCAAATGAAATACCTGTTTTATGTTTTATTCTTTTTTGTCCTACTTTTTGCTAGTTATACTAAAGTTTACGCTAAAACAGTTTGTACTTATAGTACTGGTAGTGAAAAAAATAATATTGTATTAGAAACAGATAACTATGAAAATGTTTTAACTAAGGGTTCAGGTTTTGCAAATCAGGGAACTCTTACTAAGAAAGTTACTTTTTATGATAAAAATGGTATTAGTTTAAGTAGTGGTAATTGTCCAACTATTAGTGTATTTGTAACAGCTTGGAATGCTGATTATATTGTATATCAATCTAAAGATGAATGTGAAAAAGATAAGGGAAAAGGTAATTGTATTGAAAATGTAAATGGAACAAAAGGTGATACAGATCAATCAACTTCTAGTAATGCAAACTCAAGACAACAGTATAAACTAAAAAGTTCTACTGACACTTCCTGTAAATATATAAGTGAGCCTACTCAAGATACTACTATAGAAGTAACTAAGAAAGATAATCAAACAGCTTCTTTTGATTGTGATGTTAGTTCTACTGTTTCAACAGTTTGTGATATGGAAAATAATCCAACTTCTTTATTTTATAAAGATAATGCATTTACTTGTCCTGCTTATATTTATGCTGATAAAGTTTCAGATTATACCTCTAATCTTGCTCATTATAGGATTAAAATTGTAGAAAGTGGGACAGATGCAGATACAGATCGTACTCTACCAGAAAATAGAGATACTGAAAACTCCAATGTTGATTTAGATGGACTAAATTCAGGAATTGGCTGTGAAGGTATTTTTGGAAAAACCGATGGAAATGGAAACTTTACAAAAGAATCCTTTGGATGGCTCATACAAACAGCTCTTAACTATATTAAGATTATTGGACCAGTTCTAGTCATTATCTTAAGTATGTTAGAATTCATTAAAGCCATCGCAACTTCTGATGAGGAGGCAATGAAAAAAGCTCAGTCACGTCTTGTTGTTCGCTTAATCGCAGTAGTCGTTTTATTCCTACTACCATTTTTAGTAGGAGAAGTTTTAAAACTAATCAATGGAATTTCTAATCCAACATGTGGATTTAAATAGGATTTAATTATTTTAAGTCCTTTTTTTGTTAGTTTGCTTTTTCTTGTGTTTTTCCTCGTTTTGTGTTATAATATGGCTGTTTAAAAAGGGGGAAAACTAAAATTATGCAAACATTACGAAATATTGAAATTAGTTATCAAGAATTAGAGAGAATGAGGAAGAAAAGTAAAACTGGTGGTAGTGAAGCTGATGTTTTATTCTTAAAGGATACAAATGGACGTCCTATTGCTCGTAAAATCTTCAAAAAAGATATGGGATGCAAAGACAAAACAAGTGAAGAACAAGAACAAATGAGAGAAAATAAATGTATCAAAATCATAAGACTTTACGATAACGAAGCTTTTCGAAATGATGTTAAAATCTTAAAAACGATTAGTTGTAACGGACAATTTGTAGGATATGATATGACAAGAAATCCAAGAGCTTATGCATTATACCAATTAGATATGGATGCACGACTTTTTATTTTCTTTATGAATCAAGTTAAAGCACAATTGAATGAGTTTCATGAACAAGGAATTGTTTATGGTGATATCAATAATGCCAATATCTTAATTGACCCAAGAAATAGAAAAACTAGTTTTTGTGATTTGGATAACATGCAAGTTGAAAATTATCCTATTGACCTTAATACTTCTGAATTAAGACCCTTTATGAAAAAGGGTATACTTCCACCAAGTGTTGATACTTATATGTTAAACTTAACAATCCTAGAAACAATGACAGGATATGATTATCCATCTATTTTATTCCAATTAAAAAGAGGATGGAAGCCTAAACATATTTCTAAAGAAGGTACAATGGTTTTACAAAAAATGTCTACTGCTCAGAAAAAACATCAGTACGATGGTGATTATTTGATGCCTTATATGAAAAAAAGATAATATCTCGTAATAAATTTATTGAAATAGCTAGAAAAACAATGTATAATATAACGTATTGGAGGGATATTATGGCTAAAAAAGCGAATAAATCTACACATGAAGTAGAAGTAAAAATTGAGGGTGCAGATTGGACAAAAGCGATTGATGATGCCTTTGCAAATAAAGTAAAAACAGTCACTGTTGATGGTTTTCGTAAAGGAAAATGTCCAAGAAGTGTCTATGAAAAGAAATTTGGAAAGGAAAGTTTATATTTAGATGCTGCTGATGCAAGCATACAAAAAGCTTATGAAAAAGCAATGAAGGAAAACGAGTTAGTACCTGTTGTACAACCTAATGTTGACTTAAAATCTATTGATGAAAATGGTGTGACTTTTGTTTTCACAATTACAACAAAGCCTGAAGTAAAAGTAAAAAAATACAAAGGACTTTCTGTTAAAAAAGAAGAAGTAAAAGTAACAAAAGAAGAGATTGAACATGAAATTGGTCATCTTCTTGAACGCTTTACAGAAATGGTTACTAAAGAAGATGGAACAGTAGAAAATGGTAATCTTGCAATCATTGATTTTGAAGGGTTCCATAATGGAAAAGCATTTGATGGTGGCAAAGGGGAAAACTATTCATTAGAAATTGGTAGTCATACTTTTATTCCAGGATTTGAAGAACAGTTAGTGGGAATGAAAACAGGAGAAGAAAAAGAAATTCAAGTAACTTTCCCAGAAGAATATCCAAATGAAGAATTAAAAGGACAAGAAGTAACATTCAAAGTAAAAGTGAATGAAATTAAAGAAAAAATTGCTCGTGAATTAGATAAAGACTTCTTTGATGACCTTGCAATGGAAGGAATTACTGATAAGAAAAGTTTAGAAGAAGAAATTGAAAAGAACATCAAAGCTCAAAAAGAAATGGATGCAGAAAATCAATACATTGATAACTTATTAGAAGCTGTTTCTAAAAACGTAGAAGTTGATATTCCAGAAGCAATGACAGAAGAAGAAATCGATAGACTGATGCATCGTATGGAAGAAAATTTAAAAATGCAAGGTATTAGCTTAGACTTATTCTATCAATATACACATTCTGATGAGAAAGCTTTAAGAGACCAACTTGAAAAAGAAGCATTCCAAAACGTTTTATATCGCTTGATGCTTGAAGAAATTATGAACCAAGAACAAATTGAAGTAACAGAAGAGGATGCAGATAAAGAAGCAGAAGAACTTGCAAAGAAATATCAAATGGAAAAAGAAGAACTTTTAAAGAGTTTCGGTGGACTTGATATGATTGCTTATGACCTTGAAATGAGAAAAACAATTGAATTATTAAAAGAAGCAAATAAGTAGCTTGAAAAAACAAAGTGAAGTTGATATACTGTAAACGAGCAAAAGGGAGGAATTAAAATGGCAAAAGTAGGAAATCGTCAAAAGAAGACACTAATTTGTACTGAATGTAATGAAGAAAACTATCGTGTTGAAAAAAATGTAAAAAATACAACCGACCGTTTAGAAATCAGTAAATATTGTCCAAAATGTGGAAAACATACAACACATAAAGAAAAGAAGTAGAAAGGAAGATTAGGCATGCAAAGATTTACACAAGAAAATCCATTTCTACCTAATCCAAATAGGATAAAAGAACTTATTGAGAAACAAGCTTCAGAAAATACTGAAGTCATTGCTCAAAATAAAGTTTTAGAGAAAAAATTAGGAATAAGAAATAAAGTTGTACCAATACGCTTGAAAGGAGTACGATACGATGGTTAATTCTAATGATTTTAAACCTGGTTTAACAATTCAGTTTGAGGGTGGTATCTATATGATTATAGAAAGCCAACATGTAAAACCTGGTAAAGGTGCCGCAATTGTTAAAGCTAAGATGAAGAATTTACGTACAGGTTCTATTGTTGAAAAAACATTCAATGCTGGTGTTAAAGTAGAAACAGCTCATATATCAAAGAAAGCCATGCAGTTCTTATATAGTATGGGAGATACTTATTATTTTATGAACATGCAAGACTATGAGCAAATTGAACTTGATAAGAGTGTCATTGGTGATGATACAAAGTTCTTAAAAGAAAACTTAGAAGTGGAAATCATTTTCTTTGAAGGGGAAATGTTAGGAATGAATTTACCTGATAAAGTGGTTATGAAAGTTGTTCGTACAGAAGGAGCTGTAAAAGGAAATACAACCTCTTCTGCTATGAAAGATGCTGAACTTGAAACAGGTATGATTATTAAAGTGCCACTCTTTATTGAACAAGATGAAGAAATTCTTGTTGGAACAAAAGATGGTAAGTATGTATCAAGAGCATAATGTGATTTTGTGCTCTTTTTTGCTTAAATTAAAAAATCATTGGAGGTCAATATGGAATTTATAATTGTTATAGCTATTATTATTGGAATAATTGTATTATGTTCGATTAAACAAATCAATGAATATGAAAGGGGAATTTTATTTGTTTTTGGTAAATTCAAGAAAATTTTAAATCCAGGTTGGACGATTGTATTACCTATTATTCAGTCTTACCAAAAAGTAGATATTAGAACGAAGGCAGTTGATGTGCCTGAGCAAGAAGCTATTACGAAAGATAATGTATCAATTCGTATTAACGCAGTCATTTACTATAAAATATTTGATGCAGGAAAAGCAATTTGTGAAGTTGAAAACTTTTATTATGCTGTAGGACAACTTGCTCAGACAACAATGAGAAATATTGTTGGGTCTGTGACCCTTGATGAGTTACTCACAGAACGCGAAAAAATTTCAAGTGAAATTTGCAAAGTGATTGATAAAGCAACAGACCCATGGGGAATTAAAGTTGAAAATGTTGAGCTTAAAGATGTTGCACTTCCTATGGAAATGAAACGAGTTATTGCAAAAGTTGCTGAAGCAGAAAGAGAAAAAGAAGCAGTCATTACAAAAAGTAGAGGAGAAGTCGAGGCTGCAGAAAACTTAAAACAAGCCGCAGCCTTAATGAGTAGTGCTCCTGGTGCTCTTCATTTAAGAACTTTATCTACTTTGAATGATATTAGTTCAGACCAATCTAATACCATTATCTTCGCAGTACCAATTGAAGTGCTAAATGCCATTGAAGGGTTAGGAAAGAAAGGAAAATAGAAAAAACGATGCAAGTAGTTCATATTTATATGATGGGATATCCTCTTTTTCTAAAGACGATAGAAGAAACTTTTACAGCTAGGAATATCGATTATGTTTTAGTACAGAATGAACTTCATTATAACAATAAAATCTATCGTTTCTTTGAGGCTAAAGATTTGATGGAAAGTAAAGAAGATACAGTTTTATTATTATTGAAAACAGATGAAAAGTCTTCTCATCAAATCAAAGATTTTCCACTTTATCAAATTTCTTGTGCAGAACAATCTTTTACGATGCATCCCAATCCTATTTATCAAAAACCTATTTCTAAAAAGAAATTATTGAAGCAAGGTAAGAATAAGAAAAAATAAAGATAAAATCAAAAAAAACAATAAAAAATTGACGAAATCACTATTCTATGATAAAATCATAAATGTTTGTGGCCTCATGCTGTAAACCGCATTGAAAAGGTAAAAACAGAAATCTGTACCTTAAAAGCGAGTCTTGAGTGAAAAAAGGAGGTAAAAAAATGAAAGCAGTCATTAAAGTAGGTGGAAAACAATACTATGTTTCTGAAGGAAGCGAAATTTATGTTGAAAAACTAAATGCTGAAATTGGAGATGAAGTTGTTTTTGACCAAGTACTTATGCTTGATGCAAAAATCGGAAGTCCTTATCTTACAGGCGTTACTGTAACAGGTAAAGTTCTAAAGAATGGAAAGAGCAAGAAAATTCGTATTTTCAAATATAAAAATAAAAGTCGCTCTAACCGTAAAACACAAGGACATCGTCAACCTTATACAAAGATTGAAATTACAAAAATCAATGGATAAAGTGATATGATTACTGTAAAAGTAGAGAAAGAAAAACAAAATTTTACCAGTGTTCAAGTGTTAGGACATGCAATGTATGATGAGTATGGGAAAGATATAGTATGTAGTGCAGTATCTAGTATTGTAATCACTACAATCAATGGACTTTTAGCACTTGATAACAAAAGTATTACTTATTTATCGAGTAGTAAAGGACTTTCTATTAAAGTCTTGAAACAAGATAAAGTAACGCAAACCTTAATTCGAGTGATGATTCGAATGTTCAAGGAATTAGAAATGAAATATAAAGATTATATTGTTGTAAAGTAAGGAGGAAAAAGAATGAGATTTTTAGCATTAGATATTCAATTCTTCGCACATAAAAAAGGACAAAGTTCTACATCTAATGGACGTGATTCAATCGGTCGTAGATTAGGGGCTAAAGCAAGTGATGGAGAATTTGTAACTGCCGGAAGTATTCTTTATCGTCAAAGAGGAACAAAAATTTATCCAGGGGAAAATGCAAAACGTGGTAATGATGATACAATTTATGCAACTGTGGATGGAATTGTAAAATATGAACGTCTTGGACGTGATAAAAAATGTGCTTCTGTATATCCAGTTGCAGAGTAATAAAAATAAATAGAATTAAAAGTGATGATTTGTCACTTTTTTTATTGTTTGAATACTTTGTTAGTCTTTTGTTTTTATTGCTGCTTTTCTGAAATTATGGTATAATAAGCATACTTCGAAAAGGGGGAGTAGGAGAATGAGTGCTTATCAGGAAGTCTGTTATCAACAACAAAAAGAAATTGAAAAACTCAAAAAGGTAAAATCTATTTTAAATTTCATTCCATTTAGTAAGCGCCTACAAGTAACTGTAATGGAACAGTTAGAAAATGTAAGTGATTTTCAAATGTATTTATACCGACAAGATGATGTTCGAGAGCTTTATTATCTTTATGAAGGATATTTAAGTGAGGTTGCATCTATCTTTCAAAAAAATGGAGTTACTCATCCTTTTGACGTAGCAGAAGTCTATTCAGATGCGATTTACCAAGGTATCTTTTCCAAAAGTGGACAGTTTCAATTTCAAGATAGCTTTTATGATAACAACTTATTTCTTTTGTTTGCCCCTAGAATTATGAGTGGTACTGGAGTTTGTCGCCATGTTAGTGCACTTTTTAATGATTTTAGTGATAACTTTTCTTTTACTGCTCCTGAAGTTTATGGTTTTTCTGCTTTTCCATGGCAAACAAAGAAGAAGGCTTTTAAAAAAAGTATAGGACATGCCATCAATATTATTGAGTGGAAAGGAAAAAGTATAGGACTAGATTTAACCAATCGTGATGTCTACTTCTTTACAGGTTCAAAACGATTAGAGGATGAAGCAAAAAGTATGGTTTATTATGTAGACTGTTTTACGACAATTTCAGCGTTAGAACAAGCTCGAATTTTAGAAGGACCACATTGGAAAATAGAGGAGTATCAAGAAGAAAAAGAAAGTCTTACTTCGATAGACAAAGCCTCTCTTTTTAAAGAATTAAGAGCTTTACAACAACAATCTAGACCACAACTAGAACGAATTTCAGAAATTGAAGAAAAATATACAGAACCACAAATGAAAGAGAAAAAGGTATTCATGAAAAAGTATTGATAGAGGGAGTGAAAGGATGAAAGAAAAAGATTATATTCTTGAAAATCGTAAAAAGTCTTTTTATCTTAAAAGTGGACTGGATACGGTTACTTTGGGGCTTCCAATATTGATGCCTTTTCTTCATCTAACAGGTTTTCCTTTTTTAGTTTCTGTTCCACTTCTATTAGGAAGTAATCTTTACTTCACAAAGCAGATTAGAACAAAGATGGATGATACTTCCTATCTTTTAAAACAAAAAGATATGCAAGAGCTATTAGAACTTTACTGTACATATTTAAAAGATGCAAAAGCGGTTTTTGATGCTTTTTCTATTACTCATCCATTAGATGTCACAGGATATTTTGAAATGAGTTTATGGAATGGCTATTTTTCGAAAGAAGGAGTTTTTCACTATAACAATCATCAATTTAAGCACAATCATTTTCTATTAGAGGGAAGTAGAGTTATGAGTGGATTAGGATGCTGTCGCCATATTAGTAGTTTGTTTTTAAACTTTACAGAAAGTTATCCTTTTAAAACAGGATGGCTTGGTGGATATTTAGGAGAGGAACTAGACACTTCTAAGCAACAAGCAAATCATGCCATCAGTTTACTAGAAGTCAATGGTAAAAAAATGGCGCGAGATATAACCAATCATCAAACATATTTGTTCACATCATCAAAAGAACTAAAAGGAATTGAAGACAGTAGTATCTTCTTTATCAAAGGAAATCAAGCAACTGATATTGATAAATTTTTAGCTCTTCCATCACTCAATATGGATGACTATATGACAACATGCAATGAAAGAAATCAACAGTTTCGTGAAGAACAGTTTTTAAGTGTTATGAAGAATATGAAACAACTGAATCAAAAATCTCAAAGTCAATTAGAACGAATTTGTCAAATTGAGGAAAAATACACCATGCCAGACATTAGAAAAGCCAAAAAAATAATCAAATAAAAAGGAGGTTGCATCATGAAAGAAAAAAATCGTATTGATATGGAAATTCAAAAACAAAAATGGGCTCAAAGAGGAGCAAACTTAGCTTCTCTTGCAGTTTTAACTTCTAGTTTATATTCGTTTCCTTTTCCTCAGTCTCTGATTTCTATTTTGCCTATTTCTTTTTGTCTTCTTCCTTTAAAAAAGCAAATTGATAAGCATTATGATATCGAAACATTTATAGGAAAGCAAAAAGATATTTTAGAAATGGAACAACTTTATCAAACTTATTTGAACTCTATCTCTTTGCTTTTGAAACAATATGATTTTACATCTTCATATGATGTTGCTTATCTATTTCAAGATGCTTTATATCAAGGACTTTTTTCTAAAGATTTAACCTTTCAAGTAGAAAGTTGTAAAGTTTCTCATGAAATTCCTCGCCTTTATGGAGAAAGAGTATTTAGTGGAAAAGCTGAATGCCGTCATATTGCGACACTTTTTGATGATTTTTCCCAAAACTTTCCAATAGAAACAGGATATTTATCTACTTATTTTTGTTATCCTTATGAACTTCATCCAATTAAAATGCATGCAGTGAATGTCATTACAGTCCACGGAAAAAAGATGGTTAAAGATTTTACCAACCAAAAAGATTATTTGTTTGTTTCTAATCAACTGTTAAAGTCTGTTCAAAGTGGAGAAAATTTAGTACTTCAAGACCAAGAGGAGCAAAATGAAAAAGTTCGTAAGATACTTGGCTTACCCTCTTTAGAAGATATGGAATACCAAAATTTACCAAAAAGAAAAATAGATAAAGAAATGTTAGAGGATTTTTATATTCTTCATCAATCTGCTAGAGAAAATCTTAAAAAAATTTGTCAAATTGAAGAAAGTTATACAAAACCTCAACAAAAAAAAGAAAAAGTTTTTATAAAAGAATGATATACTGTTAAGAAAGGAGGCTTATTATGTTTGTCGATGAAGTCACTTTAAAAATGATTGCTGGTGCAGGTGGAGACGGTTGTACAGCTTTTAGAAGAGAAAAATATGTTCCTTTAGGGGGACCTTATGGAGGAAATGGAGGACGTGGTTCTAACATTTATTTTATGGTGGATACAGGACTTCATACACTTCTTGATTTACGTTATCAAAAGTTAATTAAGGGAGATAAGGGAGAAAACGGAAAAGGAAAAAATCAACATGGAAAAAATGCGGAGGATATTTATATTAAAGTTCCTCAAGGAACTGTAGTAACGGATTTGGATACAGGACTTATCTTAGCGGATTTAAAAGGAAAAGATGATTGTGTCTTAATTGCTCGAGGTGGTCGTGGAGGACGTGGAAATACAGCATTCAAAACTCATGAAAATACAGCACCTAATTTTTCTGAGAATGGAGAACCTGGAGAGGTAAGAAACTTAAAGATTGAGCTGAAGCTTTTAGCGGACGTTGGTCTTGTTGGTTTTCCTTCGGTTGGCAAAAGTACATTTATTTCTAAAGTTTCAAGAGCAAAACCTAAAATTGCCTCTTATCATTTTACTACACTTTCTCCTAATTTAGGAGTTGTCAAAGCTAGAAATGGTGATAGTTTTGTGATTGCAGATTTGCCAGGACTGATTGAAGGTGCAAGTAAAGGAGAAGGTTTAGGAGACCAATTTTTAAGACATATTGAAAGAACAAAAGTCATACTACATGTACTTGATATCGCAGGAAGTGAAGGAAGAAATCCAATTGAAGATTATGAAAAAATCAACGAAGAATTAAGAAACTTTAATCCAAAATTATTAAAACGCCCTCAAGTTGTTTTAGCAAACAAAATGGACCTTCCTCAGGCAGAAGAAAATCTAGAAAAATTTAAAGAAAAATATAAGGACTTAAAGGTTTTTGCGACTTCAAGTTTAGAAGGCAAAGGACTAGAGGATGTTATTGACTACTTGGATATTATCTTAAAGGAGCAAAAAGAAGAAGCTCTTTATGAAGATGATGCTTTTGAAAGTCATGTTCTCTATACGTTTAAAAAAGAAACGCCATTTGAAATTACAAAAGAGGATGATACGTATGTTATCTCTGGAGAAAAAATTGAAAAACTCTTTAAGATGACCAAGTTTTCTAGTGATGAAGCAGTTTATCGTTTTGCGAATAAATTAAGAAAGATGGGCATTGATGAGAAACTAGAAGAAATGGGAATTGAAGAAGGAGATATGGTTCGTATTTTAGATTACTATTTTGAATACCATAAATAAAAAGAAAAACTAACATTTTTCTTTTTTTTAACCCTGAAACTTGAAAAAATTTGTCGATATTGATAAAGTAATAATAGGGTGAGGTATGATGATAAAAAGAGCTAAGGAAAAAATCGCAATAGAAGACGTTAACTACAGAGATAACTTACCGGTGATAAAGGAAGTTATCTTTATTTTATTAAGTTACCGTAAAATAAGGGAA
>CANQWT010000012.1 GCA_947627635.1 uncultured Bacilli bacterium | reverse complement strand
CGCAATAATTATACAATATTTTTAAATTAAAGACATTTGTTTAGAGCAAAAAGTTTAAATAAGAATATATTATCATTGTAAAGGAGTGTTTTATGTTGAAAAGAAAAATTTCATATGTTTTAGTTATTTTAGTTGTTATCATTTTAATTGGTCTTATTAGTGTTTTATTTATTTTCAAAGATAAGGATGAAAAGAAAAATGATAATATTAAAACTATCAAAGTATCCGAGGTTACCCATAGTACTTTTTATACCCCATTTTATGTAGCAATAGAAAATGGTTACTTTAAAGATGAAGGAATAGACATTGAATTAATGTTAGTAAGTGGTAGTGATAATGTAGCAGCCTCAGTTCTTTCAAACGATACCTTAGTTGGCTTAGCTGGTCCTGAATCTGCTGCCTTCGTTTATTTAGGTGGCGAAAAAGATTATTTACAAGTTTTTGCTGGTCTTACAAAAAGGGATGGCCAATTTATGTTATCAAGAGCGGGAAAAGAATTTGATTGGCATGATTTAATTGGGAAAGAAATTTTAGTGGGTCGAAGCTCAGGTATGCCTGGTTTAAGTTTTTTAAGAGCCTTAGATAATGAAGGTATTAAAAGAAGCGATGTTAATATTAATTTTTCTATTGAATTTGGCGAATTATCTGGAGCTTTTATTGGTGGTGAAGGCGACTACGTCAATTTATTTGAACCTCTAGCTTCAAAGTTAGAAGCAAGTGGGAACGGCTATGTTGTAACAAGTGTTGGAGCTTCAAGCGATGATTTTCCATATACCGCCTTTTATGCAAGAAAAAGCTATATTGAAGAGAATAAAGAATTATTAACTAAATTTACAAAAGCTATTAAAAAAGGAATTGATTTTACAATGAATAATGATAGTGAAACTGTAGCTAAAGCTATTCAAGCCCAATTTAGTGATACAAGTGAAAAAGATTTAAGTATTATGATAGAAAGATATAAAGAATCAGATGTTTGGTTACCTACCCCTTATGTTGAAGAAAAATTTTATAATACTTTAGTCGATTTATTAAAAGAAAATAATTTAATTAAAGAAAAAGTTTACTATAAAGATATGGTAAATAATCTTTATGAATAGTCTTATTAAGATAGATAAACTAACTAAAAATTATTATACTAAGGAAGGAGAAATAAAAGCCATTAATAATATATCCTTAGATATTTATGAGGGTGAAATAATTGCTTTAGTCGGACCATCAGGTTGTGGTAAATCAACTTTACTATCCATTATTTCTAATTTAGATTCTAATTATAGTGGACAAATTATTAAAAAAGATAATTTAAAAATGGCTTATATGTTACAAAGTGATGCCCTTCTTCCTTGGCTTACAATTTATGAAAATGCTATTTTGGGTTTAAAAATAAAAAATGATTTAACAAAAGAAAATATCGATTATGTTAATTATTTATTTAAATTATATAATTTAGATGAATTTAAGAATAATTATCCTAAAAGTTTATCAGGAGGTATGAAGCAAAGAGTTGCTTGAATACTTTATACACACAAAAAATAGTAAAATATTTTAACAAAAAATTATTTTTTTCTACAGTTACTTATCTTCATAAAGATTTTTTAAATAATTTTACGTTTTAGATATTTTGACTTTTTATGCTGATTTTTTGCCTGTGCTTTATTTCAATTAATGTCCGTGGACAACTTAATATTTTAGTTGTAAAATACAATTAGAATGATTGATGTCCATAAATAGTCAAATTAAATCAATTAATAACAATATTTCATTTAAGAAAAAAGAACAAAAGAAATATTTTACAAATATTAAAAATTAATTAAAACTGTATGGGATAAAGAAAGTGAAAAATATTATATTAGTGAGTTGACATAGTCGGTATCTTAGTAGATAGTAAGGAACCTAGAAAATATTGGAATTGGTTGAAAAACAAGTTATTAAAAGAAGAAAATTTTGAAACGTCTAGTATTATTAGACAGTTAAAATTGAACTACACTAAAAAAGTTAAATGACCGTTGTGCATACATCAAAATTACTAACAAATAACTAGTTTAATGTATAGGTATATGATTATACAAAATAAAAATAGCTACAAATCCTTATAAACACTAGGCTAAATAGCAATTTTTTACTTTAACAAGTGCGAAACTCGGGTTATAACATTATTAATTTTTTTTAATAGATTTTATTCTAAAATTGCTTTTTGTTTTTTATATAATATTAACAATGTCTATTTTAAAATTAAAAATAATAAAATATATTGTAATAATTAAAAATAATAAAATATATTGTAATAATTAAAAATAATCTTCCTTATATTATACAAATTATTATAGGTTGATGTTAATTTATTTGAAAGAGGAAAAGATGAAATACAATGTTACTTATATTGTAGATAAAAATATAAATGATACTAAATTAAAAAAAATTATCAATAAAAAATTATATAAAATTATTGAAATACTAGAATTTAAATAATTTATAAAATAGTATTAGTTATAAAACCTAATCGTTACTTTAATTTTAGGAGATTTTGTTTATGAATGAAAAAAAGATGCCCTTAAGAGTGGGAATTTATTTAAGATTATCTAATGAAGATAGAGACAAAGTAAACAAAGATGAAGCCAGTGAATCTATTAAAAATCAAAGAAATATGCTTAATCAATATATTGAAAAACATTCAGAATTTGTATTAGTTCAAGAATATTGTGATGAAGATTTATCCGGAGCTGGAACCTATAGGCCGGAATTTGAAAGATTAATTAGAGATTGTGAAAATAAAAAACTTGATATTGTTTTATGTAAAAGTCAGTCAAGATTTTCAAGAGATATGGAAATTGTTGAAAAATATCTCAATAATAAGTTTAAAGAATGGAATATTAGGTTTATAGGACTATCCGATAATGCTGATACTTTTAATAATGGAAACAAGAAATCAAGACAAATTAATGGTCTTGTCAATGAATGGTATTTAGAAGACGTTTCTAATAATATAAGAAGCGCTTTTCTTTCTAAAATGAAACAAGGTGAATTTATTTCGCCTTTTGCCTCTTTTGGTTATGATGTGTCCGATGATAGTAATAAATTAGTTGTTGACCCCGTTGCGAAAGATATAGTAAAAAATATTTATAATTTATACTTAACAGGCTTAGGATTTACCGGAATAGCAAAATATTTAAATAGTAAAAATATTCCCTCCCCTTCCCTTTATAAATATCGTAAAGGTCTTAAATTAAATATTATTAGTAATAAGCCTAGAGAAGAAATAAAATGGACAGCAAATGCCATTAAAACAATTTTAACAAATGAGGTTTATCTAGGACATTTAGTCCAAGGAAAAAGAACTACTGTTAGCTATAAAAATCACAAAATAAAAAATAAAGATAAAAGTGAATGGATAAAAGTTGAGAATACGCATGAAGCAATTATTGATGAAGAAACATTTAAAAAAGTACAAATAATTATGAAAGAAAGAACTAAGCCTCTAAAGAAAACAAACATAGTTCATATTTTTTCTGGAAAAGTATTTTGTCTTGAATGTCAAAGTTATATGAGAAAAAAGAACTCCTTAAAACATGAATATCTAATATGTTCAAAAAATAAAGACGGCTATGATGATTGTCCTAATAAAACCTCTATAAGATATGACGTTCTTTCAAGGATTGTATTAAATGCTATTAATGAAAAAATTCAAAAATTCTATGATGAAAAAGAATTAGAAAATTGGAACTTAGCTAAAAAAGATGATAGATTTTTTAAAAAAATTAATACCTTAAACAAGCAAAAACTGGATATAGAAAAGCAAATATCTAAAACAAAAAATTATTTAAAAAATCTTTATGAAGATAAAGTAAATGGTATTATTTCAACTAGACAATTTAAAGATTTAGTTGTAGAATACAAGAAGAATGAAGATATGTGTAACACCCAAATTAAATCAATTAATAACGAAATTACATATTATCAAATAAAAGAAGAAACTTTAAAAAATAATAAAGAAATATTTCGTAAATATCAAAAATTAGATAATCTTAATCGCGTTATTGTGCAAGAATTTATTGATAAGATTTATATTGGCAAGTTAAATGAAGAAACAAATAGTAGAGATATTCAAATTAAATGGAATTTTGAATAAACTTTATTCTAATTTTAAACATATAGTAAAGATTAAATCTATACTTAAAAAATAAAATGGAACATTTTAAAGAAAGGATGATAAAAAAATGAATCAAGAGAAAATGTATTTAGTAAATAAAATATTTAATAATAAAACAATTAGAACTGTATGGGATAAAGAAAGTGAAAAATACTATATTAGTGTAGTTGACATAGTTGGAGTTATAACTGAAAGTGAAAATCCAAGAAAATATTGGTCTGTTTTAAAAACAAGATTAAAAAAGGAAGGAAATGAGTTGGCTACAAATTGTAGTCAACTGAAATTAAAAGCAACCGATGGAAAATATTATAATACTGATGTTGTTGACATTGAAAATATGTTTCGAATAATTGAATCAATTCCGAGTAAGAATGCTGAACCTATAAAACAATGGCTAGCAAAATTAGGTAGTGAAAGAATTGATGAAATATTTGACCCATCAATCGCAGCTCAAAGGTCTATCGATTTATATAGAGCAAAAGGTTATGAAGAAAAATGGATTACTAAAAGAATACAAAGTATTCAAGATAGAAAAGAACTTACAGATGTATGGATGGAAAATGGCGTTACTGAAAATAAAGAGTTTGCTATATTAACGAATGAAATCTATAAGACTTGGTCTGGAATGACGGTTGAAGA
This sequence comes from uncultured Bacilli bacterium, assembly GCA_947627635.1. Taxonomy (GTDB): domain Bacteria; phylum Bacillota_I; class Bacilli_A; order RF39; family UBA660; genus CANQVB01. The sequence goes on along the minus strand of CANQWT010000012.1, from coordinate 22,280 downwards.
ATATAAAGAGTTTAAAGGGCTTCGTAAAGAAACACTTCGAGATAATATGGATAATATAGAAGTATCTCTAACTGACATCAGTGAAGAAGTAACAAAAAGATTAGCAAAGAAAACAAAACCTCAAGGATTAAAAGAAAATATAAAAGTTGCTCATGCTGGAGGACAAGTCGCTAAAAATACAAGAGCTGAAATTGAAAATTTACTTGGTGAACCTGTCGTTACAAGTCAGAACAAGTTGAACTATCAATATTTAGAAGAAAAAAGAAAAATTAGAAAATAAAAAATAGACTATTTATAAGTTTTATATATAAGAGGAGGGTTTAAACATGAATGAAAATAAATTAGAAACAATTTCAAATCTTTTTGAAGGTAAGGAAATAAGAAGTGTTTGGGATAGTGAGAAAGAAGATTATTATTTTAGTGTCGTTGATGTTATTGGAGTTTTAACTGATAGTGTTGAGCCAAGAAAATATTGGTCTGTACTAAAAAATAGACTGAAAAAAGAAGGAAGTGAACTGACTACAAAATGTAGTCAGTTAAAAATGAAAGCTCCAGATGGAAAGATAAGATTGAGGGATGCACTAGATACAAAAGGCATATTTAGGCTTATTGAAAGTGTTCCATCGCCTAAAGCAGAACCTTTTAAATTATGGCTTGCGGGTTTAGGAAGTGAAAGAGTTGACGAAGTATTTGACCCTGAAATCGCTATTAAAAGAGCAGTTGATTATTACCGAAAAAAAGGATATAGTGACCAATGGATTGAAGCTAGATTAAAAGGAATTCTTAATAGAAATAAACTAACTGATGTCTGGAAAGAAGGAGGTATTTCAAAAGATTATGAATATGGAATACTGACGAATGAAATCTATAAAGAATGGTCTGGAATGAAAGCGAGTGAATATAAAACATATAAAGGTATTAGAAAAGAATCCTTAAGAGATAATATGACTGATATAGAAATTGCTCTTACAGATTTAGGAGAGATTGCAACAAGAGAACTTGCAAAAGAACATAAACCGTATGGGTTAGAGCAAAATAAAGCGATTGCGAAAATGGGAGGAAACGTATCTAAAGTAGCAAGGGACAATTTAGAGCAAAAACTTGGTAAATCTGTAATTAGTAATCAAAACAAATTGAACTATCAATATTTAGATTAAAAGGAAAAGTTAGAAAATAAAAAAAATAGGTTTATAAAATACTAGTCTCTCCTATGGAAGAAGAATTTTATAAGGAAGTTATAGTAACTTAAACAAATTTTTCTACTTTAAAAAATAATAATTATGATGTAATATGGAAAAGAAAGGAATATTTCAAATCTATAATTACAAGGAGGTTTTACATATGAAAGTTATAAATATAACTGAAGAACAAAGAGATAAATTATGTAGTGAATTAGCAAGATTAACATTTGATTTTAAAAAAATCGAGAGCATTGAATGTATTTATTTTGCTCCATATAAAGGATTAGGTAGTATTGCAGGCAATGTTTTAGATGTTACATTAGTTAGAGATGGTAGCGAAGATGATGATTTAGATGAAAAGATTATAGAATATAACTTATCACACCAAGAACACGACTTTATTCAAGAATTTGGATTTCAAATACTTTTAGAAGATGATGAAACAACGAAATATACACTAATGGATTTACATCCTTCTGAATGTGTAAGAAGTAATAATCTCTTGAATTCCACTATCTTATATGATAAAAATGGAAAATATACTCAAATAAAAGAACAAATTCCTAGTGGAGGTAAAAATAATGGATTTTATTACTACTATGATAATCTTGCTGGAGTTTTCCCACCGCTTACTGAAACATTAAATAATGCAATGGATGATGCACGTGATGAAAGAGATGCGCAAGCTGTACGAGAATTTACGAAATCAAGATTATTTCAACATATTGTAAATATGTAATAAGAAGTTATTATCTTTTACTTAAAAAAATGAGTAATTAAATTACAAGCATGAGCAAACTTTGTATGAGATTTGCTTTTTCTTTGATATAATTATTATGATATTATGAAATAATTTGAATTTTTTAATGTTTCTTTAACTTTTGTATTACATACTCGGATTGTAAGAAAGAAAGGAAGAAAAATGATGCAGAGAAAAACCAAAAATATTATATCTATTGTTATGATTTTATTACTATGTGGAAGTATTGTCTTTACTGGATATTTAAGTAACAAATCATCTAATACTAATAATAATAGTAATAATATGCCAAACATGAGCCAAAATGGAAGTGAACCACCGGAAATGCCTAATGGTGATAATCAGGGTGAGCCACCGGAAAAACCAGAAGGTGAAATGAATGATGCCCCAGAAAATAATCCTTCAAATATGGAAGAACCACCAGAAAAACCTGATGGGGATAACAATATGGGAACTCCACCAGAGATGCCCAATAGTAATGATGGCATGGAACAAATGGGAGAACCACAAACAAATAATGCTTCCAATAATTACATTTACTTCATCCTTTTTGGAATAGAAAGTTTAATTTTATCTCTTATTATACTTTATTTAATTATGTCTAGATTTAATAAAAAGACTTTCAAAGAAACACTTGCTAATAGTGATAAAATAGTAATCTATATTTTAGGAGTAATTATTTTAACATGTGGACTTACCTTTACTGAAAATTTAGTTACCAACAAATTAAAAGATAATCCAAATGTTAATAATAACCCTAATCAAGGTATGGGAGTAGGACAAAATACAAATATATCATATTCTGCTGTGAAAGAAATTACTAAATCAACAACTGAGGAGAGTGGCGAATATGAAAGTTCCAAAGGGGATGAGAATGCTATTTTAGTAAGTGGAGATATTGATGTAACTTTATCTGATATTCAAGTCGATAAAAGTGGTGACTCAAATGGAGGCGATAACACAAGTTTCTATGGTACTAATTCAGGAATACTTGCCAAAGATGGGGCAAACTTAACACTTAAAAATATAACAGTGAATACTAACGCAACAGGTGCGAATGGCATCTTTAGTTATGGAGGGAGTGCCACAACAAATAATACAAATAGTGATGGTACACAAGTAACTATTAGTGATTCTAAAATCACAACAACAAAAGATAACTCTGGAGGAATTATGACAACTGGTGGGGGGAACAATGATTGCTAAAAATCTTACAATCAATACTGCTGGTGTATCTAGTGCAGCCATAAGGTCTGACCGTGGAGGAGGAACAGTAAGTGTTGATGGTGGAACATATAAGACAACAGGTGCAGGTTCTCCTACTATTTATTCGACTGCTGATATAACTGTCAAAAACGCATCTTTAATTGCTACTGCATCCGAAGGTGTAGTAATAGAAGGAAAGAATAAAATCACTCTTGAAAATGTAACATTAACTGATACGAATAATAAATTAAACGGACAATCTACTACTTATAAAAATATTTTTCTATATCAATCTATGAGTGGAGATGCTAAGGCAGGTTTATCAGAGTTTAGTGCTAGTAATTCAACAATCACTACCAATAAGGGTGATACTTTCTACATTACGAATACAAGTTCAAAAATCACTTTAAAGAATAATAAGTTTATCAATAATGACTCTACTGGTAACTTTTTAAGAGCACAAAAAGACTCTTGGGGAAGTAATGGTTCAAATGGTGGTATTGTAGAATTAGTAATGGAAAATCAAGAAGCCAAAGGAAATATTGTAATAGATTCTATTTCAACACTTGATATGACTATGAGTACAAACTCTTATTATGAAGGAACAATCAATGGCGATGATAGTGCTAAAGAAATCAAATTAAAACTAGATAAAACCTCTAAAATTAAATTAACAGGCAATAGTTATATCACTTCTCTTGATAATGCTGATAGTAGCAATAGTAATATTGATTTTAATGGTTATACATTATATGTAAATGGAAAAGCCATAAACTAAAAAGAAAGCAAATCCTATATTAGAAAGCGATATGGATGTACTTTCTTTTTTTCTTTGCAATTTTTTTAATGTTTCTTTAATCTTTCGTGATTACGATGTTCTATGGTGAGTTATGAAAAGAATTTCCTATTATGACAATTTAAAGGGATTGTTAACAATGCTTGTTGTTTTAGGACATACGTTAACAATATGCTCAAGTTACTATGATTATGATGGTAGTCTTTTTAAGATATGTTCCTTCTTTATGATACCTATCTTTTTAATCATTACAGGAATGTTTTCTAGAAAAAGCAAAAAGATGCCTATTACAAGAGCAAAGAAAATGTTCATCATTTATGCCATAGCCCAAGTTGCAGTCAGTTTGTATTATGCATATTGCTTAAAAATTATTCGTCCCAGCAAGAGCATTCTTATTCCAAGATTTACATTATGGTATTTGTTAACAAGTGCCGAATTGTATCTTGTAGAATATATCCTTATGAAAAAATCTTATAAAAAAATGATTTTACTTTCCATTTTAATTGCCTTATTTTCTGGTTTTATACCATTTGTTACTAACACACTTTCAATTACAAGAACGCTTTCATTTTTACCATTCTTTGTACTTGGCTATTATCAAGAAGACATAAAGCTGTTTGACAGAGTTAAAAAGTATAAAAAGGTATCCATTGCTCTTGTCCTTGTAATTACCGTTTGGTTTTTATTTCATCAACATTTCTTTTCATTTAAAGATACTTATATGAAATATAGCTATTATGCTTATTCAACTCCCATCATTTGCTTTTTAAAAAGAATACTACTCTATATTTTTTCGATTATTTATAGTGTATTTCTTTTGAATATGATGCCTCATAAAAAATTGTTCTTTGCAAAAATAGGAAAGTGTTCATTAACAATTTATTTGGTTCATGGCGTCTTATTGAAAACAATGAAGTATTTCAAATTATTTTTAAATAATGCTTTCATAGGTACCTTAGTTCTATACACAAGTACAATTGCGATTTGCTTCATAATCCATTTTATTATAGAGAAAATAAAAGTGTTAGGAGGGAAGAAATTTGACTATAAATGCACTAAATTACCAAAAAAAGAACCTATCTCGCTTCAAGAAACAGCTTGATTATTTATATGACAATAATAAATATTATCGGGAAAAGATTATAGAAAATGATATAGATTTATCTTCCATTAAAAAAATAACAGACATTACAAAATTACCGTTACTAACAAAACAAGATTTGTTTCATGATTATCCATATGGATTTTATTCTACAAAAAGAAAAAATATTGCAAGATATCATGCGACAAGTGGAACAACAGGAAAACCTCTTATCGTTGGTTTTACAAAAAAAGATTTAAAAACACGTAATAAGATGGTGCTTGATATTTGTAAAAGAGCAGGAATAAAAAAAGATGATGTTGTTCAAATCTGTGTTGGCTATGGTATGTTTACAGGAGCTTTTTCTTTTCATGATGCCCTTGAACAATACGGTTGTACAATTATTCCTACTTCTTCAGGAAATACAGAAAAACAAATTTTTTATATGAAAATGCTTCACACGACTGTTTTAATAACAAGCCCATCTTATGCGATGCACTTATATGAAGTTGCCAAGGAAATGGGAATTGATGTAAAAGAGCTAGACCTTCGAATTTTAAAAGTCGGTAGTGAATTACTCACAGAAGAAATGAGAAAAAGATTACAAGAAGCTTATGGAGACAAAGTCATAATTAACCAAGACTATGGAATGACTGAAACAATGGGTCCCGGCTTAGGAAGTGAATGTAAATACTGTGATGGATTACATTTGTATACCAAAAATTTTGTTTATGAATTAGTAGACCCTGTTACCAAAATGCCAACTGATAAAAATGTTGGAGAACTTGTTATATCAACACTTCATAATGAATGTCTACCTCTTATAAGATATGCAACAAATGATATCGTTGAACTTGACTATACAAAATGTAAGTGTGGAAGTAGAGCTCCAAGAATTAAAAAAGTGATTGGAAGATGTGATGATATGATAAAATGTAAGGGAGTGAAACTATTTTTAAGTCAAGTGGAAGACTTTATTCTGAAGCATCATTTTTGTACATCTAATTATGAAATCATTTTAACGACAGAAAAATATATTGATAAGATAAAAATTGAAATAGAGTCTATCTATGATTTTGCCAAGATGGATGAAAAAATGAAAAAGAAAATAGAAGAACAAGAAAAAAAGTTAGTAGAAGAATTTAAAAGTACATTTGGAATTTATGCTAAAGTCATGCTTGTTGCGCCTAACTCGATAAAAAGACAGAATGGCAAAGTTAAAAGAATAAAAGATTTGAGAAAATTATAAGACTAAGAACTGCAAGATAGAATTTTAATAATTTTTAGTTGAAATTGTAAAACTGTTATATAATAAAAGCAAATTGGAGGTGGTAGAATGAGAATTTTAGTGATAGAAGACGAAGAAGCAATTGCTGATATTATTGCGACAAAACTACGGAAAGAAAAATATGAAGTTGATACAAGTTTTGATGGGGAAGATGGATTATATAATGCCCTTACCAATGTCTATGATTTAATTATTCTGGATATTATGATGCCGAAAATGAATGGAGTAGAAGTTTTAAAAGAACTAAAAGAAAACAATATTAGTGCCAAGGTCATTATGCTTACTGCGAAATCTGAATTAGATGATAAATTATCTTGTTTTGATATTGGAGCAATTGATTATGTCACTAAACCTTTTCATATTGAAGAACTCATTGCTAGAGTAAATGTTCAACTAAGAAGTGTAGGAAATCATAAGGCAAAGGATATCCTAGAATGTGGTGATTTATCATTAAATATTAGAACTTCTACTCTAACCTGTACAAGTACAAATGAAGCCATCAACATTCCTTATAGAGAGTTTTTATTGCTTGAATATTTGATGAATAATCATGGACAAATCATATCCAAAGAACAAATTTATGATAAAGTGTGGGGAATAGAAAGTGATTATGAATCCAATAATCTAGAAGCATATTTATCATTTTTAAGAAAAAAATTAAAAGTCATTGGTTCAAAAGCAAATATCAAAGCAGTTCGTAATTTGGGTTATAAATTGGAGGGATAAAAGGTATGGAAAACTTACGAAAAAAGACGTTTTTTACAATTTTTGGTATTATCTCTTTCTTTGCCATCTTCTTCGCAACATTCTTTAATATCCAAACCTATCATAGAGAATATACTGGAATATTAAACAATTTAACAAGAATGCGAAATCTAACTTTAGGAAAACCAAATCCTCTGAATCAAGAAAAGAAACCGCTTGATGAAGATAAGCTTCACAATAGAAAAGTAATGGATTATGAAGTTTATACCTTTATTTTAAATGAAGAGAACAACATTATTGATAAAATCAGTCATAGTGATAATAGTATTAGTAAGAAAATAGAACTACAAGCAAAAAATATCATTCAAAAAAATAATGCAAGTCTTGTGAAGATAGGCTTTTTATACTTAGGGAATTATGCCTATAACTTTGAACAAGGAAAATCCTTAACTATTGTAGATACAACCAGTACAAAAAATATGCTGTTAAAAAATTTGTTACTATCACTTCTTTTAATCCTCATTGGTGAACTATTCATTTATATCATTTCTAAGAAAATAACAGAATGGATTACGAAACCTGTTGTGATGAGTTTTACGAGAGAAAAAGAATTTGTTGCGAATGCTTCCCATGAACTTAAAACTCCACTCGCAGTCATGATGGCAAGTATCGACTGTTTGGATGTCAATAAAAAGAATGAGAAATGGATTAACAATTTAAAAAGTGAATCTGACAGAATGAATAATTTAATCACCAAATTACTGGATTTATCTAAAACAGAATATCTTAAAAAAGAAAACTTTAGTAAAAATGATATTTCAAGGATTATTGAAAAAAGAGCTTTAACTTTTGAAAGCTTGGCTTATGAAAAAAATATCATAATTAAGACTGACATCATGGAAAAGATTAGTTTCCTCTGTCATAAAGAAAGTATGGATGAACTCGCATCGATTTTAATTGATAATGCCATTAGTCATGGTAAGAAAGACAGTACTATCGAAGTTCATCTTACAAGTGATAAATCTGAAATAAAGTTGGAAATCATCAATGAAGGAGACCCAATTTCTCAAGAAGAATGTGAGAAAATATTTGAAAGGTTTTATCGAAGTGATAAAAGTCATAATCGGAAAAGTGGCAGATATGGACTAGGCCTTGCAATTGCTAAAAACATTGTGACAGTTCATGATGGAACTATAAAAGCCTTTTCAAAAGATGGATATACTACATTTGAAGTTCGATTTAAAAATAAAGAACATTAGCTAAAAAAGTTAATGTTTTTTAATGTTTCTTTAATCTTTAGAGAATATAGTGGTAGTGTTGAGGAGGAAAATTATGTTTATATTAAAAAATGCATGGATTTCAATTAAAAGAAATAAAGGAAGGAATATTTTAATAGGAATTATTATTTTAATTATTGCTTGTGCTTGTACGGTAACACTGGCGATTAAAAATACGGCTGTTGACTTAATTGATTCTTATAAGAGTGCTTATGATAAGGAAGTTACAATTGGTTTCAACAGAGAAAACATGATGAAGGATTTTGACCCATCACAACAGGAAGGAAGAGAAAGTGCTAGGGAAAAGTTTGATAATATTGCAAGTTATACGATTAGTGATGTGACTAAATTCGCAGATAGTAAATATATAGAAAGCTATTACTATACTTATAGTGTTGGATTAAATGGAAATACTATAGAAAAAGCAGAAATTGAATCCAATAACGATATGCCAAATTTCGGGAATCATGGAGGAAAAGCAAATGTCTCCTCTACGGATTTTACTTTGACAGGGTATAGTTCACAGGATGCAATGAGTGAGTTTATTAGTGGTGCTTATACAATGAGTGAAATTGCTGATAATGCTTGGGATATTGCTTTTAATGGGAATTATGTGTTCATCAATGAAGAACTTGCAAGCTATAATGATTTGAAATTGAATGATAAAATCAAACTAGAAGACGAGGATGGAAATACTTATGAATTTGAAATTCTTGGTATTTTTAAAGAGAATGAAGAAGATAGTAGTGAGTCAATGTCTATGTTTTCTAACTCTGTAAATACCATTATTACAAATGCTGATGCCATCGTAAATTTGACCGAGAAAAATGAAAACTTAAAGGCTTCTATTTCTCCTACTTTTATCATAGATTCTTATGACAATGTAGAGAAACTTCAAGCTGAGTTTTATGAAAAAGGATTGGACGAAAACTTCATTTTACAAACGAATGAAGAGCTTGCAGAAAGCGGAGTTTCTAGTGTTAAAAATATTGATTCATTTGCGACAACATTCTTAGTCATCACTCTACTTATTGGTGGAATTGTCTTATTTGTAATCAATATGATAAACATTCGTGAGCGAAAATATGAAATAGGTGTTTTAAGAACCATAGGAATTAGTAAATTAAAACTAACGATGCAGTTTGTCTCTGAACTTGTTATTGTTGCATTTGTTGCGCTTTTAGTAGGGGCAGGAATTGGTGCAGTAAGCTCTAAGGGTATTAGTAATTCTTTACTAGCGAATGAAATAGAAAGTAGTAATGAAAGAACTGAAGAAATTGGCAAAAACTTTGGTGGAGCAAAAATGAATGGTGAAATGCCTAATCGAGGTGGAGATAGAGGAAATATGCATGGCAAGGGTATGCCTGTTGTTCAAGTCTATGATTCTATTGATGCTGTTGTGGATGTCAAAGTTTTACTGGAACTACTTGGAATTGGTCTAACACTTGTATTAGTTAGTTCCATTGCATCAATGGTTAGTATTCAAAGATTTTCGCCACTTACAATATTGAAAGAGAGGTCTTAATTATGACATATAAGAAAAAGAATAGTGATATTTCTAAAGAAAGACTTGAAATGAATGTATCATCTAAGAAAGTAAAAGAACAAGATAGGGAAGATAAGAAGAAAGATGCTAAAAATATTATTTTAAGTATTCAAAATGCAAGTTATCGATATAGTGATGCTGATGAGGATGATTATGCTTTAAAAAATGTTAGTTTTGATTTTGAAAGCGGAAAGATATATGCAATAAGAGGTCGAAGTGGAACAGGAAAGACAACATTGTTATCTCTTATTAGTGGACTTGAAAGATGCACAGAAGGAGAAATTGTATTTAATGGAAAAAGTTTAAAAGAAATGAACTTAGACAAGTATCGTAATAGTGATATTGGTATTGTTTTTCAAAGCTATAATTTGCTTCCTTTTATGACTGCGAGTGAAAATATTATTCTTTCAATGGATGCGAATGGTCTAAAAATCAAAAACAAAAAAGAAAAGGCAATAGAACTAATGGAAAAAGTAGGTTTGAAAGAAGCCTATAAAGACCGTAAAGTATTGAGATTATCTGGTGGTGAACAACAGCGTGTTGCAATTGCAAGAAGTCTATCTTATAATCCTAAAATGATTATTGCTGATGAACCAACAGGAAATCTTGATAAGCAAACAGAAACTGAGATTTTAGAAATCTTTAAAAAGTTAGCACATGAAGAGAATAAATGTGTTATCATTGTAACTCATTCACAAAATGTCTGTGATGCTGTGGATGTAGTATATGATTTGAAAAAAGTACAAGAAAGATAAATTTTGTTTGTAAAAATAGAAAAGTTCGCATATAATAAATATAGGAGCACCCAAAACAAAGTTGGGCGTTACCATGTGTATGATAAGCCTAACTTGTAAAAGCTAGGCATTTTTTTTGATATTATTTTACAAGCTGTAAAATGATAAGCAAAAAGATAAAGATTAGTAAAGTAAAAATTAAAAAATCTTTCTTCATTATCTCATCACCTCCGTTTTCAAAGAGAAAAAGAGGTAACGCCCAACTTATGAGTGCTCCTAATATAATCTTATACAGTTTTTGAAAGGTTTTTACGCATTTTGTAGAAACTTTTTCATTTTTTCGAAAAAAATATATTCCAAAATTTCATAAATCGGGGGGGGTACTTTTAATAAGATATAATGACAACAGGATGGTGTCATTATGGAAGAGAAGAAAAGTAAAAAGAAGTGTTTAAAATTATCATATGTACTGAATATAGTTTTAATTTTGTTGATAATAGGAATAAGCTACGCGTGGCTACATGTAACACTAAGAGGAGAAAAGAAAGTATCTATTGTAGGAAATAAACTAGAGTTAATGCTTGATGAAACAAATGAAGGAATACAAATAGAAGATGCAGTTCCAGTAAAAGATGAACAAGGTAAAGAAGTAGAAGCATATACCTTTACATTAGAAAATAAAGGGAATAAAAAGATAGATTATTCTATTTATTTAGATACAGATAGTGAAGCAATGAAAGAATGTAGTAATTGTCAAGAATTAGAAGAAAAGGATATCAGATATGAGTTGAAGAAAGATAACTTATATAATACAGAAACGTTAGATAGTAGTAGACTTTTAGATAAAGGAACAATAGGTGGAACAGAAAAGATCAGTTATGAATTAAAGATATGGTTAAATTATGATGCAGATAATGATGCACAAGGAAAAGTATTCTATGGAAAGATAAGAGTAGAAGGAGTACAAAATACAGGAGAGTATGATAATGGAAAACCAAATGCACCAGTACTATCAGATAATATGATACCAGTAGTATACAATGGATATAACTGGGTAAAGGCAGATACAAATTCAAGATGGTATGATTATGAAAGACAAATGTGGGCGAATGCAGTAACAGTAACGAATGAAAGTAGAAATAGTTATCAACAAGCAGAAGTAGGAACAAAGGTAAACATGGACGACATACTTCAGATGTTTGTGTGGATACCAAGATATAGTTACACTATACAACAACCTTACGGAAAGAAAGAAGAAGGAAGAAAGGATGAACCAAGCCAATTATTACCAGGAGAAATCGATGTGAAGTTTATATCTAGTTCTACGAAAGACGATGGTAAAGCTCAATATAATAAAGGAGAAAAAGTAAAAGAGTGGTTTACACCTCCAGGATTTACTTTTGGAGATAAGAACTTATCGGGAATATGGATAGGAAAGTTTGAAACAGGAAATATTGGAGATTGTACACCGGGATATTCAGCTGTTGATACAAATTGTGATAGAGAAAATTTTATTCCATATATCAAACCTAATTTTATAAGTTGGAGAGGAATAAGAGTATCCACATTAGAATTAGTCTCTATGGGAATAACGAAGGTTGGAAACATATATGGCTTTGACCAAACTACCTATGATAGTCATGCTTCAAAGAATACAGAGTGGGCACTAATTAGTTACTTAACACAGAGTAAATATGGAAAATATGGCAATTCATTATATACAGGTGAAAATAAGGAAGTATATATGAATAATTACACTAAGTTTTTAACAGGCTGTTCTTCAGGACAAGGTATAGCATATGCATCCGAAAATTGTACTTATCGTTATGACGATACTACAAGTCAAGAAGACGGAACAGGCTATCTAGGAGGAGGAGCAAGTTCAACTGGAAATATCACTGGAATTTATGACGTTAATGGAGGAGCTTGGGAATATGTAATGGGAAATTTATCCGAAGATGGCGCCAAAAGAAGTGGATATACAGAAGCACAAAATTCAGGATATAAAGGAAAATTATCAGACGAAAGTTTAATTGAAGGACGAGAATGGAATGATAATAAATATTATGACTTTTACTCTTCTACCAATTCAAAAACAGCATGTAACGGTAGTCCATGTAAAGGACATGCCTTAAGTGAAATTGCAGGATGGTATGGTGATTTTTCTGCGATGTTAAGTACAACAAGTCCATGGTTAGCAAGAGGTGACTGGCCACAAGACGATAAATTATCTGGTGTTTTCTCTTATTATCCTCACTATGGTTCGACTTATTTACAAACAACTTTCCGTATTGTTCTAACTCCAAACAGCTAGGCACAAAACTTTCAAAAAATTCCCAAAAATCATTTGAAAAAATCTTAAAAATATTATATAATGAACAAGTCAGCCACAGCTTTATGCGTATAAGAGCTCACACTCTTATACGTTATTTTTTTGCAATGAAACTGTGAACGATTTGCCAAAAAGGAGGATGAAAAAATGGAAAATCAAAGCGACAATAAGTATTTAGGAAAAGAAAAAATTTCTAAATTATTATTTAAATTTTCTATTCCTTGCATCTTATCACTGCTAATTAGTTCTCTATATAATATAGTAGACCAGATATTTGTTGGGAATAGTAGTGTCGGTTATTTAGGAAATGCTGCAACAACAGTAGTATATCCAATAACGATTATTGCTGTAGCCTTTGCTTGGTGCTTCGGTGATGGTTCTGCAGCTTATTTATCTTTATGCCAGGGAAGAAATGATACTAAAAATTCTCACAAATCTATTGGGAATAGTATTTTAGTAACCTTTATCATTAGCATTATATTTATGATATTAGGTTACTTATTGATGGATAATCTTTTATACAGTTTTGGAGCAAGTGATGTAACCATTTCTCTTGCTAGAACTTATTTTAAAATCATTTTACTTGGAATACCATTTTATATGCTTGCCAACTCTGTAAATAGTGTCATTCGAGCAGATGGGTCTCCAAAATTTTCAATGGCATCTACTTTACTTGGTGCAATTCTAAATATCATTTTAGACCCTATCTTTATTTTTGTCTTTGGTTGGGGAATTGCAGGTGCAGCATGGGCAACTATCATTGGTCAAATTGCATCCTTTATTCTTTCCTTCATTTACTTTTTTAGAACAAAAACATTCAAACTCAGTAAAGATAGTTTCAAAATGGACTTTGAAGTATTTAGTAATGTAGTGAAACTTGGAATATCTACCTTTATTACACAAATGTCTATTGTAGTGATTTCCTTAGTTTGTAACATGACACTCGCAAAATACGGAGCTATGAGTAAATATGGAGCAGATATACCAATTGCGACAATAGGTATATGTATGAAAGTATTTAGCATTGTAATCAATATCGTAGTTGGAATTGTTTTAGGAGCACAACCAATATTTGGATATAATTATGGTGCAAAAAAGTATGAACGAGTTAAAGAAACTTTTAAATTGGTGATGATTTCTTCTATTATAGTAGGAATTTTATCTACACTTTTATTTGAACTATGTCCTGAAATGATTATTAAAATGTTTGGAACTTCTAATCATCTTTATATGGAATTTGCTGTTCAAACATTTAGAATTTTCTTAATGCTTGTTACTTTTACTTGCCTCATCAAAGCAATTTCTATCTTTTTCCAAGCAGTTGGAGAACCATTAAAAGCAACGATTGTATCATTAAGTCGTGATATTATCTTCTTTGTACCACTTGTTCTAATACTTCCTAAATTGTTAGGTGTAACAGGACCTTTATGGGCTGCTCCTTTATCAGATTTTATTGGAATGATAGTATCAGGAACTTTAACGATATTGTTCTTTAAAAAATTATCTCCTTTATCAAAGCCTATCAAAGAAAATGTGATTATCAAACCATCTAGGGAAGGCGTAATTATCACAATTTCAAGAGAACATGGTTCTGCAGGAAAATATATTGGAGAAGTTCTTGCGAAAAAGCTCAATATTCCATATTACTATAAAGAATTAACAGCACTTGCAGCCAAAGAAAGTGGATTAGATAAGGAATTTGTCTCTAAAATTAACTCAACAAATGATGTTTGGCATGACTTATATTTGACTACATCTCCTGTTAAGTATGCAATAGAAGCTCAAGATAAAATTATTAGTAAAATTGCATCTCATGGTTCCTGTGTTATCGTAGGTCGTGCTGCAGACTATGTCTTAAGAGAAAATCCAAACTTAGTAAGAATATTTATCTATGCAAACCAAGACTATAAGGTTCAAAAATTACAAGAAATGTATGGTGATAGTCAAAGAGATGCAATCAAAAATATGAACAAATCTGATAAAAATAGAGCATCTTACTATAGACTGATTTCAGGAAAAACTTGGGGAGACTATAAAAACTATGATTTACTTATTGATGCATCATATGGTGTAGAAAAGACTGCCAATGCGATTATAGAATATATAAAAAGTATCAAAAAATAGTTCATTTCATCAACAAAAAGAAGCAAACTCTAAACCCAAAAAGGGAAGGTTTGCTTTTATCATTTTTGAATGCTTTCAACTCATCTAAAAGAGTATAAAAAATAAGACTTCATGAAAAAGTTATCTTACTTTCACAAAAGTCTTACTCCAAAATCTTACTTTTTTGGTGTCGGAAAAACTCTTTTTAAAAATTTTTGAATTCCTTTTTCTTGTTTAGAAGCAGTTTCTCTAGGTGAAGAAGATGCTTCAACTTCTTCAGGTAATTGCATTTTTAAACGTCCTTGCTTCAGCCATAAAATATCTCTTAATGAATAGATTTTAAAATCTAATAATTCACATTGTGTAACCATATCATAATGATTTTGTTGTTCTTCTATAGTCATTTGGTTAAACTCCTCGGCAATTCGTCTTTTTTCTTCAACAATACTTTGTCCTAGTTCTATAAATTCTTCCTCTTTCAAATCCTTGACGGCATTATAATCAACAATCCAGTCTTGTTCCTTAAAAAATGTAATGGCACTTGCATCTTCAAATTTTTCAAATTCAAAACGATTACTGTCATCGATTATCACAATACCTTGACCAAACACTTGCATAAATATAGAAGCAGGAACAGGCATATCCGTTTGATTTAAAAAAGCAATATCATTTTTTTGAACATAAATCGCATTCTCTGTTGTTATTTTCATATCAAAACCTCCCACTTGACTGTTATTGTATCACGCTTTCACTACCTCTTGCAAATTCTACCCGTAAATTCTACCTGCAAATCAAACAACATTGGGGTTTTACAAATAGCAAAACAAATGATATGATAGAAACCAATTAAGAAAAGAGGAAAAATATGTTAGAATATTATTTCAAACAACTAGGTCCCATACCATCCTTTCTAAAGCCTTATTTATTCTGTCCATCTTTATTAAGACTTCAAGACGTTGGGTATTTTTGTGGAATGGACTATGCATCTAAGGAGATTTATCCTTTTAAAGAAGTGATTACAAGATTTGACCACTCGCTCACAACAGCTTTAAATGTTTGGCGATTAACATCTGATGAAAGAATGACTTTAGCAGGCCTTTTTCATGATATTTCAACACCATGTTTTTCTCATGTCATTGATTACATGAATGAGGATTTTGAAAGACAAGAAAGTACAGAAGCTTATACCGAACAAGTTCTCTTTCGTGATAGTGTTTTAAAGAATTTGCTTTCCCAAGATGGCATCACTTTAGAGGAAGTTAGTGATTTTAAACGATATCCAATTGTTGATAATGACCGTCCAAAAGCTTGTGCAGATAGAATTGATGGCATTATCTTGACAGGAGGTGTTTGGTCTAAGCAAATCGATGAGGAACTGATTTCACAAATTATTTCAGACTTACGGATTTATCAAAATGAAGAAAAGGAAGAAGAAATTGGTTTTCAGAGCTTAAAAATTGCCAAACAAGTCTTAGAAATCAGTAATCAAATTGATGTTTTATGTCACTCTAGTGAAGACAATTATATGATGCAGCTTTTAGCGTCCATTACGAAAGAAGCCATTACTTCTTCCATGATTTCTTATAGTGATTTATACAAGTACAATGAAAAAGAATTATTTCAGCTTTTAAAAACAGAAGGAAACTCTACTATTCAAAGCCTTCTTTGTGAATTTCAAACCAAAAAGAAAGAAGAAATTCCGACAACAGAAATTCCGAAAGTGAAGGTTAGAGCCTTAAATCCTCTTGTTGGAGGTCATAGATTATTAGATACTAAATAATTAGGAAAAGGAGAAATATCAAGGCAAGTAGAAGTCAAAACAAATGTCTAAAACCAAAAAAGACGGTTTTCAAGCGTTTCAAAATATGATATAATTTTTCCAATATAGGGAAGAAGTGAAAAGAATGGAAAAGGTGTATGTATTTGGACATAAAAAACCGGATACGGATTCGGTAGCATCCTCTATTGGACTTGCTTATTTGAAAAGACAACTTGGGATGAATGCAGAAGCAAGAGTACTATCATCCATCAACAAAGAATCTAAATTTGCTCTTGATTATTTTCAGGTAGAAGAACCTCCTTATTTAAATGACGTAAAGTTGCAACTCAAAGATACAGGGTATCATCGAAAATATTTCTTAGAAAAGACTTCTTCTATTTATGATGCTTATTTATATATGTTAAATCAAGGTCTAACAGGTGTTCCTGTGGTTTTAGAAAATCATGAGTTTGTAGGAATTGTAACGATTAAAGACTTGGCTCATAGTTTTGTAAATGCTGAGGTTCGAACACTCAATACGTCTTATCAAAATATTTTAACAGTTTTGAAAGGCGAAGAAATTGTCAAAAGTGATGAGGAAATTTTTGGAAATTTATTGGTTGCCTCTTATCGTAGTACGACATTCATTCACAATGTTACACTCTCTTCCAATGATATTTTAATTGTAGGTGACCGTCATAGTGTCATTGAGTATGCTCTAAAGTCAAAAGTCAAATTGATTATCGTTGTTGGGAATGGTGAAATTAAAGACTACCATATTCAAGAAGCTAAAAAACAAAAGGTCAGTATCATTCGGACAAGTTATGATACATATCATGTTGCCCGTCTTGTGGCTTTAAGTAACTATGTATCTACCGTTTTAAAAGAAGACGATAGTGCTGTTTGTTTTGATGAAACGGACTATGTGGATGATATTTTAGAAATCAATAAAAAACTAAGACATACCAATTATCCTGTTGTGAACTATCGAAAGAAGTGTCTTGGTCTTTTACGAATTACGGATTTAAATGAAAAGACACCGAAAAAAGTGATTTTAGTTGACCATAATGAAAAAGCTCAAAGTGCAGAAGGACTTGACGAAGCGGAAATTTTAGAAATTGTGGACCATCATAATATTGGAAGTATTACGACCACCATGCCTGTTAACTTTAGAAATATGGCAGTAGGTAGTACTTCAACCATTGTGTATCAACTCTATAAAGAACGTCAAATTGCTCTTCCACGAGGTATTGCTGGTATAATTTTATCAGGGATTTTATCAGACACCTTGATTTTAAAAAGTCCAACAGCTACAAAATTAGATAAGGAAGCAGTCGAAGAGCTTGCAGTTATTGCTGGAGTGGACTATAAGAAATATGGTCTAGAATTATTGAAAGCAGGTACTTCTTTAAAAGGTATGAGCAAAGAAGAAGTTCTTTATAATGATTTTAAATTGTATACCGTTGAAGAACAGACCTTTGGAGTAGGACAGTTTTTTACCATGAATTTTCAAGAAATCGAAAAAGAACTTGATGGATATGTGGATACTTTGGATGCTGTTAGTGAAGCAAATAACTATCAGCTTGTAGCTCTTTATGTTACAGATATAATCAAGAATGGTTCTTATCTTCTCTTTAATAGGAAAGCGAAAGAAATTCTAGAACTTGCTTATAATCAAGAATTAGAAGAGGGCATTTATTTAGAAGGCTGTGTCTCAAGAAAAAAGCATGTTATTCCACTTTTAATGGATATTTTTGAAAAATAATAAAAAAGATATGTTATAATGAATATACTTAATCTTAGAAGCGAGGATGTTTATGAAAGAAAAATTTGTTTTAGCTATCAAAGGTTTTATCATGGGAATTGCAAATTTAATCCCAGGAGTTAGTGGGGGAACACTTGCTTTAACCCTTGGTATTTATGAAGATTTTATTGGTGCGATTAGTCACTTCTTTAAACATTTTAAGAAGAACGTTGCCTTTTTAGCTCCTGTTTTAGTTGGACTTCTAATCTCAATTGTAGTTGGGAGTAAAATCATTACGGAAAGTTTAGAAAATTATCCTTTTGCGACAACCTTTTTCTTTATAGGTCTGATTTTAGGAGGACTTCCTCTTCTATTTAGAAAAGTAAAAGGAAAGAAGATAGATGCGAAAAATATTGGAATTGCGATACTGACTTTTCTCTTAGTCTTAACACTTGGTACATTCAAGGGAAGTCATGAAGTTTCATTTGCAAACTTAAATGTACTGGACTATGGGCTTTTGTTTCTAGTTGGTGCAGTAGCTGCTGCTACTATGGTTATTCCAGGTGTTTCTGGTTCAATGGTTTTAATGCTTTTGGGGTATTATAATCCAGTAATGGAAACGATAAAAGAGTTTACGCATCTTAAAAATATTTTTGGAAACTTTTTAATTCTTGTTCCATTTGGACTGGGTATTCTATTAGGGTTAGTTGGTATTGCAAAGCTTTTGGAGTTTTTGTTCAAACGATACGAAACTCAAACTTATTATGGTGTGTTGGGCTTTGTCTTTGCCTCGATTTTAACGCTGTTGTTGAGTGTCTTTAAAGTGGACTTTAAAATTCTTGAAGTCTTAATAGGAATTTGTTTATTAGTAGTTGGTGTGACCATTGGTTACAAGTTAGGAGATGAATAAAATGTCATTATTTGAAGTATTTATTTTAGGAGTTGTTCAAGGTCTTGCAGAGTTTTTACCGATTTCATCAAGTGCACATTTAATTATTTTTAGAGATGTTTTTGGAATTGGTTCTTCTATGGCTAGTAATTTAGAGCTTAGTTTTGATATTGCGCTTCACTTAGGAACATTGCTTGCGATTATTGTCTTTTTCTTCCATGATTTTTGGAATATGTTTACGAAAGGAATTACCAAAGGAGTAAAGGATAAAGAGGGAAGAATATTCTGGTATATTGTTGTTGCCACAATTCCTGCTGCTATTGTTGGAGTTTTATTTGAAGATGTTATTGAAGATGCTGTTCGAAATAATATTTATTTAATTGCTTTTAGTCTTGCTTTAATGGGTATTATTATTTATCTCGTTGATAAGAAAAGTAAGCAAACAAAAAAAGTAGGGAATATGTCTTTTAAAGATGCGATTTTAATTGGATGCAGTCAAATTTTTGCTTTAATTCCAGGATTTAGTCGAAGTGGTACAACCATTGCTTGTGCAAGAAGCTTGGAACTAAAACGTGAAGATGCTGCGAAATTTTCCTTTTATTTGTCTGCACCAGTTGTATTAGGAGCTGTAGTTTTACAAATTTTGAAGAAAGAAACAATTCAAGCAGTACTTGCGAACTTATCAATGTTCATTGTCGGTGTTGGTACATCCTTTATCATTGGACTACTTTGTATTGAATTCTTACTAAAATACATAAGAAAACATGATTTCAAAGTCTTTATGTATTATCGTGTCATCTTAGCACTCATTGTCATTCTTTGGACCATTTTATTTTAAAAAGAGAAAGAGGGATATATTATGAATGAAAAAATTGTCGCACTTTTTATTGCATTATCTTTAGGAATTTATATTGGAATTGGTGCAATACTTGCAGTTTTAACAAAGCGACAAAATAAGATTATTGATTTGATTTTTGGACTTGCTTTTACACTGTTAATCATGCTCATTGTTACAGATTTACTACCTGAAGCAATTGACTTATTGGGTATTTCTCATATTTGGGCCTTTTTAATGTTTGGTTGTCTTGGACTTCTACTATTTAAAGTACTTGATTCTTTTGTACCAGACCATTTAGATTCAAAAATGACGAAAAAGGATGAAGAAAATAATATTGTACATATTGGAATATTATCGATACTTGCTTTAATTATTCATAATATTATAGAAGGAATGGCTGTATACTTAACAGCATCAAAATCTGTTTCTTTAGGAGTTGTTATGAGCCTTGGTGTAGGTCTTCATAATGTTCCTCTTGGAATGATAGTAACTTCTGTATTCTATCAAACAAAGCAAAAAGGATATGCACCTTTTTTATACATTTTGTTGTTCGCAATTTCTTCATTCTTTGGAGGATTTGTCCTATACTTATTTAATGTAACAGCATTAAATGACTTTATCATTGGTTCGTTATTATCTCTTACAATTGGAATGCTTCTTTATATTTTAGCATTTGAGTTATGGCCTAGAATTAGAAAAACAAAGAATAAGAAATATACAATTTATGGACTGATTGTTGGTGTGGCTTTATCTTTATTCACTTGTTTATTTGGCTAAAAAATAAGTATAATAAAGAAGAATAGACGAATAACGGTGATGCGACTGAGATGGTGAATGCGGCCAGCCCATGGTTTATCCGTGGTGGTGCCGATTATAGGGATGGATACGCAGGAGTTTTCGCATATGGTTACACGTACGGTAACGCGAGCAGCGCCTATTCGTTCCGCCAAGTATATGATTACAAATAAAAATAAATCATTTGTAAAGTCTATTTGTAAGAAAAAGAAAAGTAAGATGAGTAGTTTCTTCAAAAATCTTACTTTTTTAGTTGATTAAAATATAATTCTTAGCTAGATAAACAAGAATGTTTTTTATACTCTTCCACAGGAATAGAAATTATGGTATTCATATATATTGGTATTTTAAATTTTGTCAAATAGTTTTCTCGATTATTAGCCATCCAACTTTGAGGTGCACAATATATTTCATTTTTTTGTTTATCAAATTCTTTTAAACCCAATAAACAATATATATCCTCATAGACTTTTAACAATCCGTAATCACCATCATACATACTACCTAATACTTTTTCTTTTAAATTATATAAAATAGTATTGTTACCTTTTAGTAAATCCAAAATATTGGAAAAAGTTTTAATTCTATACTGTAAAGTATCTTTTTCTAATATTTGATTTTGCAATATATTATTATACTTATCAATATGTTTTTTAATATATTTATATTGTTTATCTTTTGTTTTTATATAACTAGGTAGAAAATTATCAAAATGAATTTTATGTAATCCAACTAAATGATAAAAATGTTCATCACGAAACTTAATAATGATTTTTTCTTTATTTCCTCTATCAATTATAAAGATATATTTTTTCAATTCTTCAAATGTATGAATTAAATTCTGTAACATATACTTCCTCCTAAAAACGAAAAAGGGACTTATCAAAAGATAAATCCCACATAGTAGCTGCCCAACTTATATTGGGCTAGTTGCCTTCTATTTTGTGTTTAACCTTATAAAGGCCGCCGAAGCTAGGCTGGGGCTACTACCTCCCGTCAATAATAGTATATCATAAGAGATAATCTATTATTACAAAATGATTTACGATATGCGTAAAATACTTTGTGGAATTTATATTACACCATAAGTTATGTAAATGTCAATGACTTTTAATGGGTGTTCTTTAATATTATAGTGTTTTAGAAACAAGTATTTACGCGTTTTTGAAAAAATTTTTCGAAAAACGTTAACTACAGAGATAAATGCACGGGAAAGAAAAAATAAGAGATAAAAAATTAAATGCAC
>CANQWT010000011.1 GCA_947627635.1 uncultured Bacilli bacterium | reverse complement strand
GGATTATTAAGATATAATTCTTTTGAAGATATGTTTAAGGATTTCGATATTTCTGTTTTATCTGATAAATCTATGACCAAAGAAGAATTGATTGGCGTTCTTGAGCAATTCTATGCTAAAGAAAAACAAGAACAATATGGGGTTTTAGGAATTAGAATTGAATTGATATAAAAGATGGCAATGAGAATTTATCTCTCAAAGTCATCTTTTTCTTTGATCGTATAAATCATTTTTGCACAGATGAATTTTTATCATCGGTGTAGCTTTAGCAAACTCACATATTGATTCTAATTTCTTTCTTAACGATTATTCAATAAGTAATGTTTCTTTAATAATATTTACCATAATATCATCCTTTATTTAGGATAGTTTTTGTAAACACAGAAAAAACTAATCCATTTCTGAATTAGTTTTTTATCAAACTCGAAACTATAAAAGTTTGAGTAGAATTTTTTTGGTGCCATTGGGAAAGTTATCTACAACTTTTTTAGAAAAAGATTATTATAGCACCAACCATTAATATAATTATAACTTTATACTAAAGAAAAAACAAACTATTTTAATTTACTATTTTCTAATATAATTTGTTATTTTTATTTTCCCTTTTGTACATTTTTATAGTATCATTAATATAACTCAAAGATTTGGATTTGTCTTTAAAGTTAAAAAGAAAAATCCATTATTTTTTTTGTTTTTTTATTTTTACATGGGATATAATCTTTTTTAGATTATCTTCTCCTAATATTTTATATTCTTTTTTTAGTTCTTTTAGAGTACCATCATACCTTAAGTTTCTTTCACATTTATCTAATTTATCTAAACATGAAATATTATTTTTTAAGTTTTCTAAAATTTCTTTTTCTTTAGATAAATCTATATCTTTTTTAATAAAATAATAGTCCATATAGTCTATATTAATATCATTTATATAACTAAATTCATCAATTGTTTTGGCACCCCATTTTTTGAAAAGCATCAATTCATAAAAAGTAATAACATATCTCCATAAACACAGATAATGCACTAAGTATGAAACTTTTCTATCAGGTGTTTTATCTATAAAATTTATCTTTCTTTTGGCAAATTCATCTTTACCATTAGAAAACCTAACTTCCCATTTTGTACTTCTTTTAGAAAGCCCTGGAAGTAAAAATTTTAGAATATTTTTATTTGCAAATTCTTCTATTGTTGTAGCATCTTCTTTTTCTAGTAATATTTTTAATAAACTAATAGTTACGTCAATCCACTCTTTGTCTATATCATTATATTTTATATTATAAAAATTTGCAACATTCTCAAACTTTAGAGACTTAACTTTTTTTCTTAAATCAGTCTTATACTTTATACAATCTCTTAAACTTATAATATTTATAGCGTGATCTTCAATCTTAGTTTCATATATTCCTTTTAGAAGAAAAGAAATATCAAAGTCTGCATAATAACTAATAATCCAAGAGTCTTTTATGAAGTCTAAAAACTTTTCTAAAGTTTCTTTTAAAGGTCTACCTTTTTCTTTTAATATAGTATTAGGTATTCCTGTTAAGTCTTCTATTTCTTTTGATAATTCTTTTTTTGGTTTAATATATTCAAAAAATCTATCTTGTTCATTGAAATCTTTATCTAATTTTACCGCTTCTAATTTTATAAGCGTAGTGTTATCAAATGGATTTGGAATTCCAGTTGCTTCTGTATTTATTATTACATAATTTTTCATTATCTTTTCTCCTTCTTTTATATTTCTAATTCTTCATTATCTTCTAATATAACAACATTTTTAAACACTGTTTTTGCTTGTTCTTTGTTTTCTGTGTGTATTGGGATAACTTTTTTTGGCTTTGTGTACTTTTCAACAAGTTTTCTTGCTTCATCATCTCCATGCCCTGATGTATGAATGAATTTATAATCTATTCCTAAGTCTTTTACACCTTCTATAAAGTTTTTGAAATTATCCTGTTCTAAGTATCCTTCCCACATTGAGTACACTAGACAAGCGTTAGTGATTGCACC
Organism: uncultured Bacilli bacterium; assembly: GCA_947627635.1. Taxonomy (GTDB): domain Bacteria; phylum Bacillota_I; class Bacilli_A; order RF39; family UBA660; genus CANQVB01. Next base: position 27,500 of record CANQWT010000011.1, on the reverse strand, counting down.
TTTTTCTTTTAGCATTTTTAAATCTTCTAACATAGATGTTTTTACAAGCATTGTGAAATCTTCAAAGACTTTTTTTGAATCACATTTTTCTTCAAAGGGCTTAAAATATTTTTCTTTAAACTTCAAAGACTTTTTTTGATATTTTAATGGTATCCATGCATATACATTATTAAATTTTTTAGGTGTTGGTATCTTACTCTTACTATCTAAAATATCTGTTATGTTTGCGGTAAATATATCTTCTATAAATAATTTATTTTTAGATGCTTTATAAAAAGTTACTATTCTATCTATATTAGTTGATGCTTGTAATATAAATATTTGATTATATTTTTTAAATGTTTGTTCTGCAATTAGTTCTAAATCTTCTTCTGTTTTATATTTTTCTTTTTTTCTTCCAAAAGTTGTTCCTTCTGTAATAAGTAAATCTACTTGTCCAATTTCTTTTAGAGTCTTTGTAAATATTTTACCTTTTCTTCCATGATTTCTATAATCTCCTGTATGAAGTATTTTCTTACCTTTACTTTCTATAAGTAACATTCCAGAATTGTATGATGAATGATCTATTATAAATAAAGTTATTTTCATATCTTTAATCATAATTGGTTTGTTAAAATCCATCTTTCTTGTTTTTAATCTAGTTTCTTTATATGTAAAAGCATTTAATAATTCATATATTTTTTTACTTTCTTTTTCTACATATACAGGAATATCATCTAAAATATAATCGATAAGACCAATATGATCACCATGACTATGAGTAATAAATACCGCATCATATTTTTTTACTCCTGTTGTAAGGCCATCTATCATAGGGTTTTCATGTTTTTCTTTTTTCTCTTCATCTGGTAAATCTTCTCCAAAATCAATTATAATTCGAGCATCTTTACTTTGTATTTCAGTAATACAACCGCCGATTTGATTAGTTCCTTTAATTATTCTTACTTTCAAATTATTATTTTCTTTCGGATTAAAACTACTAAATGAAATTAGATTACAATAATTACTCATATTAGAATTTAAATCTTTAGAATTATAATCTCCTTTAAGAAATAAAAACTCATTATAGTCCATATTTTCATCAGTTATAATTTTTTCTTTATATAATGATATGAACTCATTTTTTACATCTTCTAGAAATAATTCATCTACATTAAACTTAACATAATATGATTTACCATTAAAAGAATCTATATGATAATTATCTGGTTTTTTAGTTAGTCCTAAAATATATAATACTAAAGAATTTTCTAAATCCCCTGTTAAATATGTTGAACCTATATATTTTTTATCATAATATAAAATATTTTCAACCATATAAATAGTATCTATTAATTCATGTTTCCTAATATACTCTAACTCCTTGTCTAAAGTTTCTTTCATGTTTTTTGGAATATTATTAGAATAATATTCATTTGCTTTTTTTAAAACATAATCCTCAAATAATTTAATATCGTTTTTCATATATTTTCCCTCCTTTTGAAATATAATGTAGCATTTTATTTTTTTCTTTTCAAATTGTGCGTGTAAAACTTTCTCTATTTTGGCTTTTTTTGTAAAGTTTACTGTAAAAAAGTTGTAAATACAACAAAAAAAAGCATCTATAATGATACTTTTTCAATATTTGTGAAAGTTTCATCACTTAAATATATATTAACATCACATTTAAATTTATTATCTATATGTTCCATTTCTTCAATTAATTCTGTTACTTTCATATTTAAAAGTTTTTCATCATTTTTACCTAATGCTTTTTGTTCTTTTTTATATTCGTCATAAGTAACTTCCTTTGATTCAACAAAATCTTTAAAAGTCATATTTTTTACTCTATTTATTTCTTCAATTACTTTTTCTTTATTACCATTACTATAACCACAAATGATGACAAATTCTATATCTTTATCAAAACAATCTTTCTTAATATCAATTTGATATTTTTGATAATCTTGAATATACTCTTTTAATCCTTCATTATAAATTTTTACATCTTCATATATTTCTTCTCTAAATTGTTTATTTTTCTTACTACTATTATAAACATCAATTAAATGTCTATGGATTCCATGACTTCCCCCAATAACATTTTCATCATATTTAAGTTCAACAAATAATATTTTATTGTCTTTTATAAATAAATTATCTACTCTTCCTTTTTTAGTGGCTTTTTGATCTTTTCTTTTATTATGTTTTTGTAACATATCATCTTCATAAAAATTATATTCCATCAAAAAAGGATAAGTATTTTTATTAAATGGTCCTTTTTTTAAAATATCATTATCTATACCATTTATTGCTTTATTCATTTTTACCATAAGATTTTGTTGAAACTCTTTTTCTCCTTGCTGTTTTACTCTTTGCTTTTTTTCTGGTTTGTTATAATCTTTTATTCTTCTTTCCATGATTTCATCAATTGTATTTAAATCCGTTTCTGTTATATTTTTTGGAGAAATGATTTTTTCATTTAAATCTATTTTGTGTACACTAGTAGACTTTGCTGTAGTTATTACTATGTCTTTTATTTGCTCTATGGAATTACTATAATCTAGAATATTATTGCTTAATAGAAAATAATTGGTGTTATTTATTTCCATATAATCTATGTCTAAAGTTAAACATTCTTGTAAGTTATTTTTTATCTTCTCCATAGTAATTTTTGCTTCTTCTTTATTATAGTTTTCACTAGGTTCTATTTTTAAATAAAAATCTTTTGTTGCTTTCGCTTTTAATTCTTTATTTTTACTTCTAGATATAACACTACCAAACTTAAAAATAAAACCTTTGTCTTTTAAAAATTTTATATCATTTTTATATTGTTTATCTTCAATATTAGGAAATTCTTTCTTTCCTTTTATCGTAAACATTGCAACATTTAATGTCAATTCATTTTTCTTTACCATAAAACTTTGAATACCTTGATAGTATACCTTTACAACAAAATCTTTTTGATATTTAATTTTTCCATTTTCTTTCTTTTTTTCTTTTTCAATTCTAACAACATAATCTTCATTATTTAAATATTTTCTTATAACTATTTCTTCTAATTTTTCTTTGTTCATACATTTACCTCTCAATTAATATTTACTTACCTATATTTATCATATATAAGAAAATACATATATAATTTATTCCTTTTTATAGTATAAATCATCTTACATCAATATTAAACCTTATTATCATTTAAAACTTTTTCTACTTCATTAATTAATTGTTCTTTATTTGGAATATAATATGTATAAGTCGAAGAAAAAACATTATTTGACAGTCCACCTAAAGCATAATCGATTGCAATATCTTTTTTGCTTTTGCAAAGAATAATCCCAATAGGTTTATTATCTCCTTCGTCATTTATTTCTTTATTATAGTAATTTAAATACATATTCATTTGCCCAGCATATTCTGCCTTCATTTGTCCAAGTTTCAAATCAATTAAGACATAACACTTAAGTATTTTATTATAAAAAACCATATCAACATAGTAATGAGTATTTCCTAAGGTAATTCGTTGTTGTGTGCCAACAAACATAAAACCCTTTCCTAACTCTAATAAAAATTCTTCAATATGCTTAACCAATTTTTGCTCTAAATCTTTTTCTAGAACTGGCTTATTTTCTTTTACACCTAAAAATTCAAAAACATATGGTTCTTTTAAAATATCCTCGGCTGTATTTAAAGTTTGACCTTTCTTAGATAATTTATAAACTGTTTCTTTATTCTTTTTTCCTTCAGAAAGAAGTAATCTTTCAAATAAAGAAGTTTCTAATTGCCTTTTCAACTCTCTTACACTCCAGTTAGAATTAATACATTCTTTTTCATAAAAATTTCTTTCTTCTTTATTTTCAATACTCAATAGCTCACAATAATGTGACCAACTCAATTTTCCAGACAGTGTCTGGAATTTTGGATAAGTTATGTACAATTTACGCATGTTAAATAAATTACTAACAGAAAAACCTGTTCCTAAAACTTTTCTTAATTCTTTAGAAAGATCTTTCATAATTTGTTTACCATATTCTGCTTTAATATTTCCATTTTGCTCATTCTCAACTATAATTCTTCCAACATTCCAATAAGCTTGTAACATAGTATTATTTACTTCATAAGCAACTTTTTGTCTACTATTTAAAATAACTTCTTTAATTTCTTGAATCATTGCATCATTATTTTTTTCTAGCATATTATCCTCCCCACCATTCAAATTAATTAGATTATCTCGCAATTTATTTTTCACTTTTCGTAATAATATTTGAAAATACTGGTTCTTCATTATCTATTTGTACTCTTACTTTAACATTAGAATCCTCACTCATTACCCAACAACCAACAAATAAACTATTTCCTGTCATATATCCGTTTACACTAGGATTATCTATAGAAATAATTGTCTCTGGAGATTTTCTTAAACACCAATATCATTACTAAAGCCCATTATATAATTATTGAATATATAATAACATACATTTTGTAAATTAACAACGATTTTGAATTATAATTAAAAAAGAAAAACCAATCATTTTTTGACTGATTATACTTCCAATTTTATTTATATATCAATATCGAAAAAAGTTCGACCAGATTTCTAAAGTGGTGCGAAGAAGGAGATTTGAACTCCCACTAGATTACTCTACTACGGCCTGAACGTAGCGCGTCTACCTATTCCGCCATCTTCGCATCAATAAGCTCATTGTAACACGTTTACTTCTATTTTAAAACTATTTTCTCTTCTTTAACAAAGCTTTTCTCTTTTCACTATCACGACGATATTCTAAAATATCAGTAGGAAATTGAATAATTTTTTGACTAGGTATTTTGGAACAACCACACTTGCGTAAATCTTCTTTTTGTTGCCTAATTTTTACATCCATTTCAAGAGATAAATCATGAGCTCTTCTTTTTTCAAGCAAACAAATTTCTTCTTCTCTTTCTATATCTTCTTTCTTGTACCTCTTAAATTCAGGATATTCTTTCATCGCATCTGAAAGATGACCCAACTTCAAGATATTTTTTACTCCTATCAATGATAGAGTTATACCCGTTCCATAAAATAAAATAGTACCTACAGTAGTGGATGCACAAATACCACAACCTAGTAATAAAATTCCAGGAAGAAAAAAAGCCACACTTAAAATTCGAGCAAACTCTTTCTGTTTTAAAAGAGCACCATAATGATTGATTTTTACAAGTGAAGCCTTACATTTTTCTTCTTCTACTAAAGCTTTTCGTCTTTGTTCAATAAGAGCATTGAACTCTTTTGGCAAATTTTCTCTATCCATAAAATCCACTACTTCTTTGTTTCATTGCTTTGACCTTCACTTTAGAAATTTCACAAGTAGGTTTCAAATCCGCATAAGGTTCTAGTGTTTGAATATAATCTTCTAAAGCAGTCTCACTATAGTTCTTTTTCTCTTTCAAACTTTGATATTCTTCCCTACTATCTGCTAGAAAGAAAGGGTCATTTTGGTTCATACCATCATATAGTTTCTCTAAAAAAGCATTTTCTTTGGTTTGTTTTTGCTTCTCTAAATTTTTAAGTTCTTCATTAGCTTTTCTAACTGTAACCTTATCCTCATCCATCATCTCTTCCTGACGAGCCATAGGAATATGTAGTAAATCTTCATAGTTTCCTTCTTTTTTTCTTGTTTCTTCTAAGATTTTATGATTATAAACAAATCCAATTCCCGATACCAAAGCACCAACTGTTGCACCAAGAGCATAGACAAAAGAAGATGCAGTCACAGCAAAAAGAACAAATAATCCTGCAAGGCTCACAGCATAAACCATTCTTCTTTTAGAACCTCTTACTTCATCCCTAAATTCCCAGTAGTTTTGAAGATGGTTCATTTGAAGAACTGCCTCTAATTTTTTAACTTGCACTAATTCTTGTTTGTTATTTAACTGTTCCATTTCATTTTGATGACATTCTTTAGCATACTTTAACATTTTATCGCTTCCTTTTTAATCCATCCTTATTATATAAGTTTTTTTAAATAATGCAAGTGAAATTTTCACCTTTCCAATTGATAGAATTAAAAAAAAGAACTATGTTTCTTTAGATAGTTGTGGTATGATAACAAATAGAAAGAAGGTTCATATGAAACAAGATAAAAACATGGCTATTTATAAGAAAATATCGATTTTAGTGATTACATTTTTACTATTTTACTTCTTGCTTGAAGCACCATATATTATAATGAAACTTTTGAAAATTAAAAAAATTCCCATTCTTTTAGATAGTTTTTTACCCTTAATTACAAGTGGTATAGCCTTTGCTATCCTCGTATTTCTCTATAAAAAATGGTTCAAAAAAGAATGGAAAAATTTTGATAAAGTCTTAAAGTTTATCGCCTGCTTTGGTATTTTTTACTATTCAGGACTACTCCAATATATTCCAGTACTTCTTTTTAGAATTAAAAAAATAACCCCGAATTTAGAAATTGTTTTGGGACTATTTTCAAATAGTATCGCAGCACTTCTTGTTGTATTACTCTATCTTGATGATTTAAAAAAAGAATGGAACATTTTTAAAAAGAATTGGCGAAATTGCCTTGATAGAGGAATAAGCTATTGGGTATTAGGACTTTTTATCATGATGGTAAGTAATACCATTATCAATACTTTTTCTACTCAACATTTAGCAGGAAATGAACAAGCTGTAAGAGAAATGATTAACCTACTTCCATTTATCATGCTTATCAATGCAGGCATTATTGGACCAATTGTTGAAGAAATTACTTTTAGAAAAAGCTTTCGCACTATTTTAAATCATAAATGGGTCTTTGCTTTAATTTCAGGATTTATCTTTGGTGGAATGCATGTCATTGGAAACGTTTCAAACTTTATTGATATCTTCTATATCATTCCTTATGGTTCTTTAGGAGTTTGCCTTGCTCTTGCATATTATGATACTAAAACAATTTTCACATCCATTTCTATTCATATGCTTCATAACTCACTTTTAGTTTTACTACCATTGATTACAAGTCTTATTCCATAATTTTAAAATGATTACCGGAATCCAAATAAAGGATTCCTTTTTTTCCCTCTAATTGTGGTAATACTTCTTCATAATAGTTTAACATTTTAAATTTTGTAAGCGTTAAATAAACCATATTACCATCATCTAAATAAAGTAAAAACCTATCTTTATCATATTCATTAGGAACATAAGTCATTTCTGATACTCTTTCTCTTAAGTCTTTCTTTATATTCTTTAAACCTTTCAAAAAAGACTTGATTTTATTATTAGGAACATAGTTCACTAATTTAGGAACAGATAAAGCTACTCCATCATCAAGAGAGATTTCTTCCCCATTTTCTAAGACATATTTACCATTTTCTTCCTTTTGATAAAGAACCGTTTCTTCTTCGATTTCTAGAACAAATTGATGAAAAAACTTTCTTTTGACTTGAACATCTTTAATTAAGGGGTTCGCTTTTAGTCTTCGCTTAATTGACATTGAAGTCGTCAAGAAAAAACTTGGATAATCACTGAGCCCAGAAAGAGAGAAAATATCAATTTCACTCACTAATTCATTTCCTTTTATCAATACATTTTGCGTTTTAATTTGAAGAAAAAGATACACAGCAAAAGAGACAACCACAAAGCTTGTCATAGCAAACAAAAAAGGTATCCATTTAATTTTCTTTTTCTTCACAACTTTTGTCATATCTACTCCCAATTTACAAATTCTTGTTCTATCTTTAACTCAATATGATACTTTTCTAAAACAGCATTTTTAACAAATAAAATTAAATCGTGAATGTCAGATGCACTGGCATGATTTTTGTTGATAATAAAGTTGGCATGCTTTTTTGAGACTTCAGCTCCACCTTTTGTTAAACCCTTAAGACCTAACTCTTCAATAATTTTACCCGCAGGCATATCTTCTTGTGGATTTCTAAAAACACTACCTGCACTAGGATATTCTAAAGGTTGGGTTGCAAGTCTTCTCTCACGTCGCTCCTTCATCACTTGTTCAATGGCTGGCCTTTTTCCTTTTTGAAGTTTTAAAACAGCCTCTAAACAAATATAATTTGGATGCTTCTGTAAAAAAGAAGTCCGATAATGAAACTGTAACTCTCGATTTGTTAGAGTAATCACTTTAAAATCAGGTGTTAAGACTTTTACAGTTTGAACAATATATCCCATATCACTTTTATAAGCCCCTGCATTCATGAAAATTGCTCCTCCAATTGTTCCTGGAATTCCACTTGCGAACTCAAGCCCTGTCAAAGAACGTTTCGCAGCAAGAGATGCAAGGCGAACTAAAGAAAAACCTGCCCCTACTCGAACTTTATTTTCATAAAACTTCACATCAGATAAGAAATCCAGTTTAATAATTACACCATGATAAGGCTTATCACTAAACAGCGTATTTGAACCATTTCCCAACACTTTAGAAGAAAGATGGTATTTCTTAATGAGTTTACAAGTCTTGACAAGAGCATCAATATCTTTTGGAAAGACAATACAGTCTGCTTTGCCACCTACTCTATAAGTTGTGTATTTAGAAAGTTGTTGTTCGAATAATATATTTCCTAAATCTAATTGTATATAATGGTCGATAAATTCTTTCACTTGGCATTTTCCTTTACTATCTTTTTAATTTCTTTATAGATTTGAGTAGCACTATCAGTAACTCCCATTTCTTTGGCTTTCCTTTTCATTTCTTGATATTTCTTTGGCTGATTTAAAATTGAATCAATCATTGGAAGTAAGTTTTCTCCACTAAAATCCTCTTCTTTTAAAATCTCACAAGCTCCCTTTTCTTTCAAAGCAAGGGCATTTTTCATTTGATGATTATGTGTAACATAAGGACTTGGTACTAAAATAGATGGAAGAGCTAAAGCCGTAATTTCAGAAATGGATGATGCTCCTGCACGACTTACAATTAAGTCAGCACATTTAAGAATACCTAAAAACTCATTAACAAAAGGTGTCACTTTGACATTTTTAGGAATGGATAAATTTTGATAATCATGATAGTACTCTTTTCCAGTTACCAATAAAACTTCATAATCTTTATCTTGAAATGAAGATATCATTTCTTTTAAACGTTCATTGACTGTCATAGAACCGAGAGACCCCATAACAATAATGACCAATTTCCGAGAAACAGAAAGTCCGTAAGCTGCTTTTGATGCTTTCTTTTCATGGGTTACTTCTTCACTTCTAGGATTTCCTGTATAAATTGTCTTATCTTTTGGAAAGTCTTTGACATTTTCTTCAAATGAAACAAATATCTTGTCAACATAACGACTTAAAAAGCGATTTGATAGTCCAGCGATAGAGTTTTGCTCATGAATAACACAAGGTATTCCTAGTTTATGAGAAGCATAAATCACAGGTGCTGTAATATAACCTCCTACCCCAATTACAATATCTGGTTGAAATTTTATAAGTTCCTCTTTTGCTGTTTGAATTGCTTTACGAAAAATAGAAAGAACTTTAAAATTAGCAAACAGATTTTTACGATTTAAACCTTTCATTTCAATTCCTTTATAAGGAATGTTTTGTTCTGGAATTAAAGTGCTTTCCATACGGTCTTTCGTTCCAATATAAAGAACTTCTAAATTCGGTTCATTCTTTTTTAATTGATGGTAAATCGCCAGTGCTGGAAAAATATGTCCACCTGTACCACCTGCTGTAATAACAACACGCATGATAACCACCCTTTCTTTGTATCATTATACCATAATTTTATGTGGAACAGTAAAAAATAGAAAGGATTCCTTTCTATTTTACGGTAAGTTTTTAAAAATGGTTCTATTCTGTTTATAAAAATAGTTATTCTAATACTTTCTCCTCTTCTTTTTGTGTTAGTTTTTCCATATCAACATCTTGAATACTTTCAAATTTCTTTTGAATTTTATCTGTTGTAATAGAAATGTTTTCCGCATCCCTACTTACAGTTTGAATACTCCTGGCAAGTTTATCCCAACGTTCTTTATAACGTCCAAATTCTAATCCTAATTTATTGAGTTCTTGATGAATAATAGTTGTATACTGGTCTCTTTCAATGTTTTTAATAATCATTTGAATAATTGAAAGCGTACTAATCAAAGTTGTTGGTGAAGTAATCCATACTTTTTTCTTATAAGAATACTCTAACAAATCTTGATGATAGGCATTGATTTCTGCGAATATTGCTTCTGCGGGTAAAAATAAAATTGCTTGGTCTGTAGTAACACCTTCAATAATATATTTATCATGAATTGCATCAATATGTTTCTTCATATCTTGTTTAAAAGCTTTCTCTCCAAAGTCTCTTTCTTCTTTACTTCTTCTTTTATCGATCATAATCTCATAATGTTCTAGTGGGAATTTAGAATCAATTGCAATTGTCCCAAGAGGAGCTGGCGCAAAAAGAATGGAATCTACAATTGTTCCATTTGGAAGCGGATATTGTAAACGATAAACAGCATCATTTTTTTCACCAAAGACACTAGAAAGAACATGTTTTAAGCTAACTTCTCCAAAAATACCTCGACTTTTTTTATCTGTTAAGATACTTTGAAGTGAAACAATATCATTGGAAAGTGTATCAATTTTCTTTTGTGCTTCATCAATTTTAGATAAACGTTCTACTACAGAGACAAAAGTTTTGTTTGTCTTTTCAAAATTTTGGTCCAGTCTCTCATTCACTTTCTCATTGATTATTAAAAGACGTTTTTCAACTTGTTCGTTTAGCTTTTCAAAGTCTTGTCCTAAATCTTTATTTAATCCATCTTTAAAAGTATTTAACTCTTTAATCATTTCAATTTCAAGTTTAGAAAGTCTTTCTGTAATATTTCCTTCGTTAATATTTTTAGAAAGAGAAAAAATTGTCAAAATAATCAGTACTACTAATAATCCAATAATTACATATTCCATAAGTATTTCCTCCAAATATTATTATATCACAAAGATATCTCTTATTTTAAAAAGAAACATCTAATCTTTTAAATCCATTTTCCAGCTGACAAAACTTGAAAGCAAATAAGATGCTACTAACATCAAAGAAATAATCATAATTGTTTCAATATCTGTAATGCTTTCTATGAAACTTGTTCCTATAAATCCCCAAAAGAAAACAATTGAAAGTTTTCCAAGAAGAATTCCTACTGTAAACTTTTTATAAGACATTTTAGATAGACCACAAGCAATATTAACTAAAAATGCAGGTGTAAAAGGAAGAGCAACTAACAATACAAAATGTGGAAAAGAAATTTTTCTTAATTTTTTCTCTAATTTTCTTAACTGCTTTTTATGTTTTTTTATAATTTTATCTAAGAAATCACTTACGAAATAGTAGAAAAGTAAATAGGATAAAACACAACCAAGAACAGTTGAAAGCCAAGAAATTAAGAACCCAAAAATATTTCCAAAAGCTTGAATATTAAGAGCAATAAATACTCCTAGTGGAAGAGCTGGTATAATTGATTCAAGTAAAATCAGTAAAACACCTAAAAAAGGTCCTCCGTTTTGAAGAATTTCAGTCATAACTTTTACTGTATCTTGAAGCCATTCCATTCAAATCACCTTCATTTATATTATACAAAGAAAATAAAAACTTAAATACATAAATTCATGCTTTTTACAATTCATTTGTATAATGCCCAGTTTTTCAAAGAAATATAATATTTCAAATATTTATACAGAAAAAAAGACGTATCAATAAGCTACGCCTATCTTAAGTCCACTTTATAAGTAGCACTTTCTCGTCCAACGTCACCATTTTTATCAACGATTGTAATATAAACAGTATGTTCTTGTCCATCTTGTGCTTCTGCAATTGGCCAGTCAATGATTTGTTCATCAGCAAAATAACGAGTTTCTTCTTGACCATAACCTACATTAGAAATATAGATGTATTCAATTTCTTTTTGTTCATCTTCTGATAGATTTACATTGACATCAACTATATTTGTATTGTATTCACTACTTTGACTTTTAACTTCTATTTTTTCTACTTCGTGAGTAAACTCAAAATCCCCTACTGGACCTTTCTCAACAATTGTTGGTTCCTTATCTTCAGGTTTCTTTTCATTCTTTTTAAAGAATAAAACACTAATAAATATAAAAGCTCCAATGATTAAGACAATTCCAAGAGCAAGTAATCCAGTCTTTACTCCACTTGTTTGTTTTTTATTTGCAGTTTGTTTTTTTACAGTAGCCATTTTAACACTTCCTATTCTTTATATTATTGTACTATTTTTGTAATTTTGAAGCAAGCAAAACAACTATATTTTTTCATCATTTACATATACTTCAAAGTATGATTTTAATTTTCAAGATGAAATCGCAAAAGGGGCTAGACAAGGCCTAGACTCCCTTTTGCTTTCTTTCTATAGTTTGAAAAAATTTCAAAATTTAATTTTCTAACTAAACGCCCATCTGCAAAAAGAGGCAGATGGGCTTTCACTTACTTATATTTTTATTCAATATTCTATTATTTGTACTTCTATTTTATCTTTTCAAAAAAGAGGGACTAATGGAAGCCTACTGACTTCCATTAGGGGCTAGTACTTGGCGGAACGAGTAGAAGGAGTTCGCGCTACCGCAAGCCTGATCATAGCTACCACCTCGAACAAACCATGGTTCCGTCGCATTCACCATCCAAGTGTCATCACCGTACCACCCTGCAACTTCGTTGAGGGCGTGTCCTTTGCAAGGTTTTCCGTTACATGCCGTTGCTGTTGAAGTTGACGTATAAACATCATAATATTTCTCATCTGGCCATACTCGGTCACCTGTAAATTGACTTCCGTCTGTAAGTAATCCTGGATATCCTGAGTTTGCACTTGTTGTATTACCGCTTCGCTTTTCTAATACACCCATTGTATATTCCCAAGCTCCACCATTAACATCGTAAATTCCTGTAATGTTTCCTGTTGAACTTGCTCCAGCACCAGCGTAGCCTTGTCCTTCACCTCTATCTACTAAGTCGTCATATGCTGAACCTTCTTCTGCTGAACTTGAGGCTGTTCCTTGTCCACTTGAACGTCCTGTCTTATATCCATTGAAGTTATTCATATAGACTTGTTTATTTTCTCCTGTATAGAGTTTATTTCCATATTTTCCATATTTACTTTGAGTGATATAACTGATTAGTGCCCACTCTGTATTCTTCATTGCATGTGCATCATATGTAGTTTGATCAAATCCGAATACATTTCCTGCTAAAGTAATTTGTCTTGATACTAAATCGAGTGTAGATACTCTAATACTTCTCCATGAGTAAACATTTGGTTTTATGATAACTTTATTTGGTTCTACTACATCTTTTTGAGCTGCTGCTGTAGTTGCTGCACTTGTTCCTGTTCCTTCTGTTTCACTATATCCTGTTTCAAACTTTCCTATCCATACCCCTGGTAGTTCTTCTGAACCGAATGTAAATCCTGGTGGTGTGTACCAATTGGTTACAGTATCTCCTGTATATGTTGCTGTACCTACGTCTTTCATTGATTTTGAAATGAACTCTACATCAATTTCTCCTGGATTTGCTGCATTTGTACCACCCTTTCCATAGGTATCTTTAATTGTGTAACTATATCTTGGAATCCATACAAACATTTGTAAAATATCTTCCATTTTTACTTCTGTTCCAACTGCTGCTTTTTGATATGTATCTCTTGTTCCTGCAGTTACTGTTACTGCATTTGCCCATTCTTGTTTGTCATAATCATACCATTCTTTGCTTGAGCTTGCTTTCTCCCATCTACTTTGTGTCGCATTATAATGAACTGGTATCATATTGTCTGCAAGTACTGGTTTACTAGCAACGTCTACTTTTCCTGGCTCTTGTTCAGCATAAATACGAATTTTTCCATAGAAATTCTTTCCAACTACTTCGTCTGTTGCTTTAATATCTAGCCAAATTCTTAAAGAATAACTATATCTTGTATGTCCTCTAAGTGTTCCAACGCCAACTAATCTACCTTCATTTTCATCACTTAAATTACTAATTGTTTCTACACCGTTATTGAAAAATTGGTAGCGAACATTCTTAGCATCCATAAGATTATCTTTTTGTCCATCATCATTATCGATATAAATCTTATAATTTACAGGATAATTCGTATCATTGACTAAGTCAAAAGTATAGACATCTCCCTTTAGCCCATCCTCATCTCGAGTTGGAATGACATCTGGAAGGGTTATTCCTTCAGATTCTTTATCCATATAAACTTTTAAAGGTCCTGCAGTCATTGATAATTTATTTTCTCCTTTTACTGTAAGGGTAAGCCATGCATAAGTAGCTCCAAGACCTATTATCAATACAGCAGCAACAATCAATGCTATACGAATTTTTTTCTTGCGTTTCATTGTATCTTTTTCGTTTTCATTATTTGTTTTTACTGTTTCCGTATCCATAAACTTTTTTCACCTTCCTACTATTTCAGTATATATGATAATTTTACATATTTCAAGATAAAATATGTAATTTTGTCATGTTTTGTCGTTAATTGTAGGGAGATGTAAAACAAAAAGCAAAAGTATCACTTCAAAGAAACAAAAAGACAATTTCAGTAATTTATTTTACACTAATTTTTTAACAAATTTTTTTCAAAAAATGGTTGACAAAAAGAACCTCAACCATTATTATAAACAGTACCAATTCGGATTTAGGCGAATTGGTGCTAGTATCACACTAGCCAACCCCTTTTTATTCTTTTTAATGGAGCTGTTCTTCAGGGGGACAGCTCCTATTTTATTTCTTTTTTTAGCAAACTAAAAGAGGCTGAGTGGAAATGAATAATTTGTATTCAGTCCTTTTTTGTTTATTCAAAAAATAAAAAAACTTGAAATCATAAGACTTCAAGCCCAATACGTGATACAATTTAATTAGCGAAAGGAGATTAGCTATGAAAAATAACATGATTATATATGTATCAAAAGATGGCAATGTAAAAGTTGATGTTAATATACAAAATGAAGATATATGGATGAGTCAAGATGTAATGGCTAATCTTTATGATACAACTAAAAATAATATTTCAATGCACCTAAAAAATATTTTTGATGAAGGTGAGTTAGAAAAAGATTCAGTTGTTAAGAAATTCTTAACAACTGCTAGTGATGGTAAGAATTACAATGTTTTACACTACAATTTAGATGCCATTATTGCTGTTGGATATAGAATAAACTCTAAAAAAGCAACTGAATTTAGAATATGGGCAACAAAGATTTTAAAAGAATATATGGTTAAAGGATTTACTTTAAATGACGAAAGATTAAAGAATAATGGAGAAAGCCCTTACTTTGAAGAATTACTTGCTAGAATTCGTGATATCAGGTCTTCAGAAAAAATTTTTTGGAGAAAAGTAATAGATATTTATGCAACTTCAATTGATTATAATCCAAAGGATAAATTATCAATTAACTTCTTTAAAACCGTACAAAATAAAATGCACTATGCAACACATGGACACACTGCTGCCGAAGTAATATTTTATAGAGTTGATTCAGAAAAAGATAATCTAGGTCTTACTAATTTTAAAGGTAATTATCCAACTAAAAGTGAGACTGAAATTGCTAAAAATTATCTAACAGAAGAAGAACTTAATACATTAAATAGAATGGTATCTGCCTATTTAGATATTGCAGAAATCAATGCCTTAGATAGACATCCAATGACTATGCAAGATTGGATAAACGAATTAGATTCATTTTTAAAAATGACTAGAAAAGATATATTAAAAGGAGCAGGCACTGTATCTCATGAAAAAGCATTAGAAAAAGCACACGAAGAATATGATAAATATATGGAAAAACATTTAACACAAGCTGAGCATGATTATTTAGAAATGTTAAATAAAGAAGTTGAAGAAATAGATAAATAAAGGCTGTAATACATCTTCTTTTGTTAATTAGAATGTCACATATTGGTCTTGAAGTCTTATACTTTCAAGACTTTTTATTTTTTGAATAAATAAAAAAGGACTGAATACAAATTATTCGTTTCCACTCAGCTCCTTCGTTTCATTTTTACCAAATCTCCGATTTCTATTTTGATATGCAATTAACGCTTCATCAAAATCTTTTGCTTTAAAAGCAGGAAAATAAGTATCTGTAAAGTAATATTCTGCATAGGCTGCTTGATAAATCATAAAGTTACTAATCCTTTGTTCCCCACTAGTTCGAATGATAAGGTCAAGTGGTGGCAAATTCTGATAGAGATTTTTCTCAACCAACTCTTTGGTAATGTCTTCTATTTTGATTTGACCTTCTAATACTTTTTCAGCAATTTTTTTAGTCATATCAACAATTTCATATTGTCCACCATAGTTAAGACAGATATTTAAAATTCCTTTCGTTCCCTCTTTTGTCGCATCAACTAAATCCATCATTGCTTCCCAAACTCTTTCTGGTAATGGTTCTTTTCTTCCTGAAAAGACAACTTTTACTCCTAAATCTTTTAATGTTTTTAATTCCTTTTTAAATAAAGTAACAAATAAATCCATTAAAAATCGAACTTCTTTTTCTTCTCTTTCAAAATTTTCTGTGGAAAAAGCAAATAAAGAAACATACTTTAGGTTCATATCATATATATGATATAACAATTCCTTTAAGTTTTTAGCTCCTTCTTGATGACCTAGACTTCTTGGAAGATTTCTTTCTTTGGCAAAGCGACCATTACCATCCATAATAATTCCTACATGTGTTGGCATTTTACTATTTTCTATCATACGTAATAACTCCTTCTTTTGTGAGTTAAGTATATCAATAAACCAATAAAAAAAGAAGAAAAATTATTGATTTTCCTCTTCTTTGACAGCGAGTGCTTCATAATAAGCATACCGTTCTTTGGCATTTTCTTCATTTTCTTCTAATAGTTCACTACTATTATCTACTACTTGTGAAAGCATTCGATAACGGTCTTCTCCCATTAAGAAATCTTGATAATTCGAAAAGTCTGCTTTGCTATCTAACGTCATTTTTTTAGTTTCTGGATGATATCTAAATATTGGGAAATATCCACAAGCTGTCGCATCTTTTTCTTCTCTTATAGAATTAGACATTCCTTTAATAATTCCTTGAGCAATACATGGAGCATAAGCAATAATTAAACTTGGACCATTATAACTTTCTGCTTCTAAAAATGCTTTAATTGTACTTTGAGGATTTGCCCCTAGTGAAACACAAGCAACATAGACATTTGGATAAGTCATGGCAATTTTTGCCAAATCTTTTTTAGCCGTTCGTTTACCACCAGATGCAAACTTAGAAACAGAACCTAACTTACTAGACTTACTTGCTTGTCCTCCCGTATTAGAGTAAACTTCTGTATCAAGCACTAAGATATTGACGTTTTCATTGCTCGCTAAAACATGGTCAATTCCATTGTATCCAATATCATAAGCCCAGCCATCTCCTCCTACCATCCAAGTAGATTGTGGCATGATAAAGTTTTTGTAAGGCTTGAGTTCTTCAATTGGACTAGTATCAAGCACTTCTAGTAGAGCTTTGGCATTTTGAGTGTTGATTTCTTCTAAATAGGCTTTATAAATTGGCTGTTCTTTCTTAGAAACTTTCTTGATATTCTTATCGATTATCTTTCGAACCATTTCTTTTTGATATTGTTCAGCAATATGAATACCAAAACCAAATTCAGCATTATCCTCAAATAAAGAGTTTGCCCAAGCAACACTATATGGAGTAGATGGATAACTTGCACCGTAAATAGAGGAACATCCTGTTGCATTTGCGATAACTAAACGGTCTTTAAACAGTTGAGTTAATAGTTTTAAGTAAGGAGTTTCTCCACAACCTGCACAAGCTCCAGGAAATTCAAATTTAGGTCTACTAAATTGACTACCTTTTATTGTATTGACTGGTAAAATATCTTTTTCAGATACTTCATCCCATAAATAAGCTGTACGTTTTTCCTCCGTTTCTATATCTTCATGTTCACGAGGCATCATCGTTAGCGCTTTCTTTCCTTTTTTACCTGGACAGATATTGGCACACAAACTACAACCTGTACAGTCTTTGATAGAAATTCCAACTGTAAATTTATCCTCACAGTCTTTAATATTTGCAGAAATCAATTTATCTTGAACTTCAACTGGCGCATTCAATTCTTCTTTTTGGTCTAGAAGGAATGGGCGAATTACTGCATGTGGACAAACTAAAGAACATAAGTTACATGTGATACAATTTTCAGGATTATAACAAGGAACAAGTTCTGCGATATCTCGTTTTTCAAGGCGAGAAAGTCCACCTTCTAAAGTTCCATCACGATATTTTTTAAACTTAGAAGTTGGAATTTGGTCCCCTTCTCTTGTATCAATTTTCTCAAAGAAATCTTTTTCTTTGGCTTTTTTGCTTTTTGACGTAGTCAATTCAATTGGAGTACAAGCATTTAGTGCATCATCAATTGCCTTAATGTTCTTTGTAGCTAAATCTCCACCTTTTTTAGCAAAGCGAGTTTTAAGATTTTCTTTAATTTGTGAAATAGCTTGGTCTTTATCAATAATATGACCATAAGTAAATAAGACAGCTTCCATAATTGCACTAATTTTTCCAGGAAGTCCATTGTCTCTTGCTATTTTTGAAGCATCAATAGTAAGAAGTTGAATGGAGCGTTCTTTGATGATTTTTAAATCTTCTTCTTGAATAATTTGTTCTAATTCTTCTTTAGATTTACTCGTGTTGAGAATAAAAATTCCATTTTCTTCCAAAGCATTAAACATATGAAGTCGTTTTAAGTAAGATTCTTTGGTACACATTACAACTTTAGCACTTTCAACATAGTAACTAGAGTGAATTTCATCTTTAGAAAAACGTAAATGACTAATTGTTATACCACCTGATTTTTTAGAATCATATTGGAAATATCCTTGAACATAGGCATTTTTAGCATTTCCTGTAATTTTCATCATGTCTTTACAAGCACTAACCATCCCATCACTTCCATAGCCATAAACTAAGAAACCTACGTTTTTACTAGGAATGTGAAAATCTTCTTCATAGAGAATACTTAAGTGCGTTACATCATCCGAAATTCCTACTGTAAAATTATGGTGGGGAGTATCATCTAAGAAGTCATAAACTCCTTTTATCATTGCTGGAGTTGTATTTTTACTGGATAAACCATAACGTCCTCCATAAACTTCAATATCTTTATGTAAGCTTTGAATGGCTGAAGCAACATCCAAATAAAGTGGTTCTCCTAATGACCCTGCTTCTTTTGTTCGGTCTAAGACAGCTATTTTTTCTACTGTTTGCGGAATAGCTTTGAGTAAATATTTATAAGAGAATGGACGATAGAGATGGACTTCGACTAATCCTACTTTTTCTCCTATTGAAGTTAAATAGTCGACAGTTTCTTTAATTGTTTCACAAACACTTCCCATAGCTATAATGATTTTTGTAGCTTTAATATCACCATAGTAATTGAATGGGGCATAATTTTTTCCTGTAATTTTATTGATTTCTTGCATGTAATCATCCACAATTTGAGGAAGTTTTTCATAATAAGTATTTCTGATTTCTGTATTTTGAAAATAAATGTCATCATTTTGAGCAGTTCCTCGAGTTACAGGATTATTAGGAGTTAAGGCATGATTTCTAAAGCTTTGTAACGCCTCTTGGTCTACTAATTTATCGAGCTTTGAAACATCTAAAACTTCAATTTTTTGAAGTTCATGACTAGTTCTAAAGCCATCAAAGAAATGAAGAAAAGGAACTCTTCCTTTAATTGCTGCAAGATGTGCTACAGCAGTTAAATCCATGACTTCTTGAACAGACGAAGTGGCAAGAAGAGCAACACCTGTACTTCTTGTTGCATATATATCTTGATGGTCACCAAAAATCGATAAGGCATGGGTCGCAAGACTTCTTGCGGCAACATGAATGACACCAGGTAATAACTCTCCTGCCATTTTATAAAGATTTGGTATCATTAAAAGAAGCCCTTGACTTGCAGTATAAGTGGTGGTTAAACATCCTGCTTGTAAGCTACCATGAACCATTCCTGCAGCACCTGCTTCACTTTCCATTTCAATAATTTTAACAGGCTGATGAAACATATTTTCTTTTCCTTCATGTGCCCATTGGTCTGTGTACTCTGCCATAGGTGAAGCTGGTGTAATCGGATAAATTCCTGCGACTTCTGTAAAGTGATAGGCAATATGACTACAAGCTTCGTTTCCATCCATTATTTTTTTCATTTCTATACCTCACTAACATCTATTTCTATTATATAATAGTTTTCCTAAAAAAAGTAAAGTCTTCTTACAAGAATTTACTAAACATTTGACTTTTTAAGTAAGGATTCTTGTCAAAGAAAGACTTCTGTGTTATGATGTATTTAGCAAGAAAACTTGCATAAAATAAAAATAGGAAATACTCTAACTTCTCTAGTTGAGTACTTACCTGATATTTAATCATATGAAAGTACTTAATCTACTATAAGATTGAGTACTATTTTTTTTATACATAGTATCATGATAGAAACTAATGATAAAATGATAATCAATACTAGAAATGAGATTAGCAAATCTTTTTTCTGCATATCTATCAAGCCTCCTTTCTAATAGAAAGTTGGCAAGTACGATAGCAGTTATCATATTTCCTAATAAAATTATATATGATTGTTTTATATAAAACAATCGAACAAGAGAAAATTTCGCCAATTTTTTACTAAATATTTACTTTACAAAGAACAAGGGCTCACTTGTCAAAAAAAGTTTTCTATGTTATGATGTATCTAGCAAGAAAACTTGCATAAAATAAAAAAGGGAACATTCAGTTTTTCCATGTTGAATGTCTACCTTAAATTTGGTCGACATTTAATTCTTATGAATTAAGTGTCATTTCTTTATTACTATAATCAAAATGATTAGGAGTAGTAAAATGATAGAGATGAAGCGTAGAATGCAAATATTGTATTCACGTTTTTTCATTTCTTTCAAACCTCCTTTCTTTTATAGATTGGAGGTAGACACAACAACTTTTTTTATTAAAATTTCGCCAATTTTTTTACGTTTTAAAACTTATAAAAAAGATATGTCAATTATCCTTCGACATATCTTCTTACTTCATCTTGAGTAGTTGTAGAATTTAAACTAATCCTTGGAATTCTAAATAAGTCTGTTCCTTTAGTGACTTTTCTCATACCTCCCATAAAGGCCATTTCAAAGCCACCTTTCTTTAACTGTTCTATTGCATAATCATTATACTCATAGAAAGGATAACAAAATGCAGTCGTTCCTCCTAATTCTTCACGAGTTAATCTAAAATCTTCTTGTAATTTGGCTTCGTCAAGACACTTAATTCCTCCGCCCTGACCTCCAGGACAAACTCCTGGATTATGTAAATCATGTCCATGTGATGCAAGTTCAAGATATTTAGACTGGAATGGTCCAACATCATACCAAGATGTAATCAAAAATAAAGTTGCATGAATTTGATATTCTTCCAAGAATGGAATAAACTTTTCTGCTCTTGCACCATCATCAATAGTAATCAGTACTGATTTTTGAGGAAGTTCAATCTCTCCTTTAATAAATTCTTTTAGCTCTTCTGTTGTGAGTGTAAAAGCTCCAGTATCTCTTAAGTAAGAAAAGTGTGAACGAACTTGGTCTTCACTAAAGCAAATACTTTCTTGACAACTTGGGTCTCCATTTAAATATATAAAATGATAAACAAGAACTGGAATGCTTTGAGTTGAACTAGATACATCAAGTGGTGTAACCTCTTGAACTTGACTTTCTTCTACAGGATAGAGTAGATTTTGATAATCTACATAGCGAATTGTCCCAACTTTTCGATAAACTTTAGCTTTTGTATCTTCCTTTAAAGTAAAAGTTATTTTTCCTTCTTGAGTTAAAGTTGTTCCCTTTTTAATTGTTACTTCTTCTTGAGGAAGATATTTCTGATAACGGGCATCATTCGTCAAAGCATCAATTTTTTGAACAGCATCATAAGGAATATAGAAGTCATATCCTTTGACATGAAAATATTTTGTATCACTTGTAATTTTTTCCTCTTCAAGTTCAAATTCCATTCCAATTTGAACCTTGCCAATTTCTTTATAGCCCTTCTTTTCTTTTTGATAAATTGCACTTTCTTTTCCAATTTTTACCAAAGGAGCATAAGCTTTTTCAATTTTCTCTTGAAGTTTTGCTCTTTCTTCTTGGGCTTCTTTTTGTTGTTGCTTTCTTATCTCATTATTTCGATACCACAAGAAAAGAAAGACACCTCCTACTAGTAGTAATAAAACAACTAAAATACTAATAATCGCTTTCTTTCTCTTTTTCATACCCTCTTTATCCTTTCATTTATGGAGTAACATTTTCTTGAGTTTGATTATTTACAACAATCCATGCATTGGATACAGTTCTACCACCATATTCACCACCAGCACTTGGACGATTGAATAATTTTCCATTTACTGCCATAGTACTTGAGGCTCCTCCATCCAAATTTGCTGCATTATATGCTTTATAGCGAAGTAATAATTTTTGAACGTCACTCATAGTTGCCCCTAAACTATAACCAGGTTGTCTTCCTTCAATGATTAAGAAAAGGACAATTCCATCTTTTCGTTGAGCAATCACAGTTCGGTCTGCTCTTCCCCAACCTCCGTCACCATAAATTTGAGAAACTTTACCATTGACGATTAAGAAAGGTCCAAACTCTACAGCATCCATCATACCATTTTGAATTGCTGTTTGAGGGTCTTCATGAGTTAAGTACATTTTATGGTCTTTTGTAAAACCAATTAAGCCTCCATCTCCTCCTGCGTGCTGATAGATAAGCTCTCCATCTTTAATAATTGCCCCATATGGAGTAGAACCATTACCCCAACCATCTAAATCTTCAAAACCACCACCGTTAATACCAACAAGTCCATTATTGTTTTGACACATCTTGGCAACACTTTGTCCATATTTTCCTAACTTTTCAGGAACTGCAAGCTCTACATTTTTAGGGTCATAGATGACTGTTAAATATCCTTTAAATTTACTTTCTTCAATTCGAATAATTTTATAAATATCATTTCCTGGGTCTCTTGTAAAAATCTGTTCTTCATAAATGGATGAATAATGGTCCTTTTCACTAGTATCTCCAAGAACAATTGCATCAAAATCAGTTTGTTCTGCTGTCTCAACAATATAATTTTCACTCATTACTTTATTGATTTCATCTTCATCATATAAAGTATAGGCAAGATATTGATGATGCATCGTAGTCATTGCTGTAGGAATCCAAAAAGCTTTAAAAGTAGGATTCAAATAAATCACACTTAAAGTATAAGCACAAAGTAAATCCAGCAAAAACACAAAAACTGTAATCTTCGCAGGTTTATGCTTAAATCTTACCTTTTTCTTTGTCTTTTTTTCTTTGACTTCTTTCACTTTTTATCCCTCCACTTTATATGGATTTTCTTTTGTTCCATCTCCAGTTTTAATATCTTGTATCGAAATTGCAACAGTTGGTATGAAATGTTTTTCTAAAGCGACATCTCCTTCTTTTAAAATACCCGTATTGTCATAGATATATGCAGAATCTCCAATAGAAGATGTAGTATTTGATAGATAATAATCTGATAATTCTTGGTTGAATTTGATATCAGAAATAGATAATAATCCAATTTTTACCGTTTCAAAATTTTGATATTGATTGGTATAAGTCATTCCTGTTTCTCGACTTATTTCGCCAGTTGCAACTTGAAAATCTCGTAAATATGGATAGTATGGAAGTTGAAAAATATAAGTATTGTTCAGATAATAAGCAATATTTGTATTTGTTCTTGGGTCAAACATGGTTGTTGTATCATTATAATTTCTTAAAATTTCTTGTCCGTTTTGTGTTGCATAATGCTCAAGAGCAAGATAGAGTAAAGTACCATCATCTTGATAGGTGCGATAAATATCTTCACCTAATTGAACATAACTTCCTACTTTAGTTTGATTTTTTTCCTCTACAGTATAGGGATTTTCTTTGGTTCCATCCCCACTGACATAACGCATTCTAGAATCCAACGTAATGACAGGACGTACTCCATAGCTTTCATCCATTTCTGCCTTTCCAATTTTTCCTTGAGTGTTTAAATAAAGAAACGTATCATCCTGCCTACCTAAAAGCCATGTATATTTACCATTATTTAAAAAACTATTGTTTCCTTCAGCATCCAAATAATCATCAATACTTAAAAGTGTAACATAAGCTTTTTTCTTTTTTCCCTCACAAGTAACTTTATTGTCTTTTAAAGTCCCTTCACAATAGCTTGTTTCCACTAAATTATTATATGCATCTGTTAGGCTTTGATAGAAAATACCACTATGCTCAATTTGTTCATCTCGGCTAAGCCATATTTGTAAGTTAGAGCCATCATAACTATCGACATCACCAAGTGGAAGTATAGTTTGATTTTCTTCTGTGACAAGCTTCATTGAATGGTCTTCATTGATTCTTAAAATTCGAAAGATACGATTTGAAAAACGAACGTAGTTATTTTCGACTTGACCCACAAATAAATACCCATCATCTAATTGATGAAATCCATTTTTCTCTTTCGTTGGGTTATTCATTTCTAAGACTTTTTCAACAAGAGTTCCTTTTTCTTTACTGGAAGCCTTTGTATGAAGAGAATAGTAATAGATGCTTCTTCCTCCAAAGTAAATACCAATGCCAATCATAATCAAAAGGCTGATGACATTGAAAAGAAATTCTGCTCTTCCTATTACTTTTTTAGGCTTCTTTTGTTTTTTTTCTTTTCCTTTTTTCTTCATGTAACTTCCACCTTTATCAAAACCCTATTACATTATAACAAAGTTCAAAAAAAGAAGCAATAATAGAGCTTCTAGTTTTATAAAATTTAATATAGAAAATGAAGAGATTTAAGGATTACAGTAAAATACAGGACGAATTTTCTGTTTCAGCTTTGCTCCTACTTCCTCTGTTGTCTCATTTTTGATGCGTGCTGCGGCAAGACGTGGACTTCCACCACCATTTTCGCTCATTTCTTGCATAATGGAAGAAACATCGATTGTTCCTCTACTTCTTGCACTAATTGATACTTCTTCTTTAGAAATTCTACCAACTACAAAAGTCGCATCTGCATCAAAATTCAAAAGACAAGAGGCAGCTTTGGCAATTTCAACACCAGTATATATTTCTTGGTCATCGCCAATAACCACTGCAGCTTTATAGTTTTGAAACTCTGCTTTATCCACTAAATGATTCCATTTACGATTACTAGCAAAATCTTCTTGAAAATAAGGTTCGATTGCTTCTATTGAAGTTCCCTTATTCATAAGTTTTGAACTCACCTTAAAAGCAGAAGATGGAGCTCTTGTTAAATTTTGAGTATCAAGAGCAATGCCTGCGAGTAAATATTCAGCAAGACGTGGACTAATTTTAAGGTTCATTACAAAAGCAAGTTGAGCAATCATCTCTGAAGCACTAGATATAGAGGTATCTATAAACTGATATTCTGTATCCACTGTATTAGAATCCGTAGAATGATGGTCAAAAATAAAGATATCTTGAAATGTTGGAAGAATATTTGAACAAGCAATTCTATTTTTCTTATTTACATCACTTAAAATCAATAAATCCTTTGATGTTTGCTTTTTCATAAAGGTATTTAAATCTATGATTTCATAATCATTTTGAGCTTGTTCAACCATTTTACGAGAACCTAATTCAAGTTCTTCCAAAGGTTCATCCAACAATATAAAACTTGGTTTTCCACACTTTTTAACAAGAGAAGATAAAGCAAGACTTGAGGCAATAGCATCCATATCTACTCTTAGATGAGGCGTTATTAAAACTTGATTACTCTTTTTTATTTTCTCTTCAAAAACCAACTTGATTTCTTTATAATTTAACATATCATTTTCTCCTAATTGATAGCGTTTACTCTAGCACTTTTCTTAATTGATGTCAATTCTATTTTTTTAAATGCGATTGCTATTCTTTTCTTTTTCTTTGATTTTTGTTATAGTTTTAATAGGTGATATCATGGAGATAAAAATAGATAAGAAAAGAATAAAAATCAACAAACTCACTTCTTGGAAAGACCGTTTTAAAAGTTTAATGTTTGTCTTTGAACCGATTGATACTGGTTATTGGTTTCCTAAAAAGAGTGGTTTTCATACTTATATGTTTTGTCAAAGAGTTGATATTGTATTAGTCGATAAAAAAATGCAGGTACTTTACTTATATCCGCATTTTAAAAGTGAAAAAATTATTTTTCCTAAACGTCATGTCTATCATGTTTTTGTCTTTCCCCTTGGTACATGTGACCACTTAAATATTGGAGATAAATTAGAAATCACAGACAAAAAGAAGGAAATCGCATAATCTAAATCCTTCTTTTTATTTTTAGTCTTTCATAATCATTGATTTAAAAATTGAAGAATATATCCTTTCATTTTATGAATACATTCACCCAAGAATATGCAGAGTATAAAAATCAATATAGTTCTTGCGAAAATATAAGCATAACATCCTATCGCTGTTGTTAAAAACTGACAATTCATAAAAATTCTTAAGACAATATATTCTAACGGATCATGAAGTAAATAAATATAAAATAAATTTCGGACAACTAAATTCCAACTTTTCTTTTGAGTAAAAAATGATAATTTTCTAGAACAGATATCCGCAAACAAATAAACGAGGAAAGAACCACAGCAAATGGTAAAAAATGGTGTTAAAACATGATACTTAAAATCAAATATTTCAATGATACTAACAACTAAAAATGCAAATACAGTTGTTCTAAAATTCCAACTAGAATGATTCTTTCTTTCAAATTCAAAAACAAAACCTAAAGCAAACCAAAACAAAAAACTTAAACCCTGTTTCAAAAAGAAAAAATCAAAAGGAAGATATGAATATAAAAGTTGTACTAAGCCTGATAATAATAAAAGAAGATATGGACTTTTTACTTTCTTATATACCGTTTTCTTTAAAAGTGCAAAACAGATGATACACCAAAATAAAGTAGGCAAAAACCATAAATGACCACTATCTATGCCATATAAAATACCACGTAATGCAAGTATTACTTGATGCTTTGTATAAAAATTTCCTAAGTATTTTAGAGGTATCATAAAAAGCCAAGCATACAAAAAATAGGGTATGATTAAGCGTTTTACTTTTGATTTTAATAACGTATCTATATCTTTTTCTTTTTTTAAAGCAAAAACTGCTCCTGATAAAACAAAGAAAAGAGGCATATGAAATCCATAAATCCATCCTGGTAAAGCTCTGAAAAACTTACTAAATCCCGAAAAATAAGCAGCGCTGATTTTAGAAGGAAGAGCATAAGAAATTCCACCATATACTGTACTCATTTCTAGATAACTACTATGACCAATGATTACAAGAATTGTTGCGATGAGTCGAACCCAATCATAGATAAGTACTCTGGTACCCCCCCCGCAAGCATTTTTTATGATATTATTATCTTCTATTGCGATCCTAAAGTTTTTATTTAACTTTCCCTTTTTCTACAAACGGTATTTTAATTCTGTAAAAATATGGGGGAATATAAAAA
>CANQWT010000010.1 GCA_947627635.1 uncultured Bacilli bacterium | reverse complement strand
CTTTTATTTTGCGTGCATTTAATTTTTTATCTCTTATTTTTTCTTTCCCGTGCATTTATCTCTGTAGTTAACGAAAGATAGAAAGTTTCTTCGGTTTATTGCTTCACTTGAATTGGTATTGACTTCTATATGAATATAGTGGTGTTTATTTAATAATATTAGTCCATCTACCATCATAGCTTTTTCATCTTTATTGGATACTAATAATTCATTTCCTAATAATCTTAAGTTATCTACTTGAATAGGTAAGAGATACTCTAACATTTTCTTTGTCATGTTAGGGTATTCTGGGTTTTGAAAGATAGCTTTATATATTCTATCATATTTTGCAGTTAAGAATTCTTTTTGATTTTCTTCTACCATAGTATTTCTCCTTTCTGGGTGGATAGTCTACAATGGTTAGAAAATAAAAGCAAATGGCAAATTTTTAATCTAAATGTCTATTTTTTCTTAAATTTTTGAGGTTCTATCAAAAAAAGAGCTTTAATTTTTAATTTTTGCCCTTCTATTTTTCTAAATTTTAAAAATTAGTACTTTTTTAATTTTTTTGATTTTTTATTCAAATAGAAAACAGTAAGATTTTCTTTTATATTACTTACCTTACTGTTTCGTTTACTAAAAATAGACTTTACAAATTAAATCTTTTTACTTGTAATCATATACTTGGCGGAACGAAACATTATTATACACACTCCCATGCGCACGATCATACGTGAAAACGCCTGTTTCTGCCACATTGTTGTAACCACCACTGCGATTAAACCATGGTTCCGTCGCAGTCACCATATT
Organism: uncultured Bacilli bacterium; assembly: GCA_947627635.1. Classification (GTDB taxonomy): domain Bacteria; phylum Bacillota_I; class Bacilli_A; order RF39; family UBA660; genus CANQVB01. Next base: position 28,854 of record CANQWT010000010.1, on the reverse strand, counting down.
AGTCCTATCACCGTTCTTTGTCTATTCTATTTCATTGTACCACACTTTTATTCATTTCCTAAAGCAAGAGGAAAAACCAAAATTGCTGAAGTTCCTTTCTTTAGTTCTGACTTATAGTAAAGTTTTCCACCATGTAACTTCATAATTTCTTTTGAAAGAGTTACTCCTAGCCCACTTCCTTTTTCTTTTGTTGTATAAAACATTTCACCAATTTTCTTAATTGTTTCTTTGTCCATTCCTTCTCCATCATCTTTAATTTCAATTTCAAAAGTATCATTGGTTACTTTCGTTTTAATCTCAATCTTCATTTTTGCTTTAGTTTTTGCTTCCATTGCATTCTTTAACAAATTGATAAGTACTTGCTTAATCCGATTATAATCAATATCCAAATAGAATTCATCATCAGGAATAGAAAGACGCAATGTAACTTGATTTTCTTTAAAAAGTGGATTTAGGGCATCTACAACTTCTTCAATCAACAAATATAAATCAACTTCTTCTTTCTCAATCTTTGTCCGATTACAAGATAAAAAATCATCTAAAAGCACAAGTGTTCTTGCAATTTCTTCTTTAATAATCATGACATACTTTCTAACCTTCTCTTCATTTCTAAAATCCATCATATCCAAATACCCTTTACAAACAGCAATTGGATTTTTAATTTCATGGGTCACTTTAAAAATCGAACTTCGAAGGTTCTTCTCTTTCTCCAACTGATAAATCATACTATTTAAGTCAACAAGTTCTTCACCCTTTTTCAAAAAGCATAACACAATATATGAACTACTATATAAAATAAAAGAATAAATGATAAGGGTGACCATATTCTCTATAAATGCTCCATTTGGGTTAATAAACAAAAATGCTTCTAAGGAAAGCATAAAGGTTTTGATTAAGATAAAAACAGAAAGGATAGATTCTGGTGTAGGCTTTTTCCTTAATAAATAAGAGTAACAAATAAAATATAAGAGATATTCAAAACTAATCAATAGCAAATGATAACCCAGAGTAGTTGAAAGATAACAAATTAAAATAAGACTCATTAAAATCGCTGTAGAAGTACTCTTTTTCAAATAAGCTAATAGAAGAGGAACATTAGCTAAGACAAGCAACATATAATTATTTAAGAAAACTCCTCTTCTTAAAATAAGGTATAAACTTGAAATCATTGCAATTTCTAAGTATACATCATGTTCTTTCCTACTAATATTCTTTTTTCCTATTACATAAACCAAATACATAGCAATTGGAAAAAACAAATAAATCATATCACTAATTAAAGCATCCAATATATCCATACAAATTCTCCTTTTTTTCTAGTATATGTTTTTTTGATGTCGATTTTTGTCGAAAAAGAACGAATTTGTCGAAAAATGAAAAAGAGTGAGAAACTCACTACTTTAATTCATCAATAAATTTTTTTAATTGCTTACTTTCAGGTCCTAAAATAATTTTCAATTGATTTTCAATTTCAACAATTCCTTTTGCACCTAATTTTTGAATAGCATCTTTATTTGCTTTTTGAACATCTTTAAGAGTTACAACAAATCTTGAAAGTTTAAATTCTGTTTGAATAATATTATCTTTTCCTCCAAGATATTCCACTAACTTATTTAAATCAAGGCTTGCATCTTTTCTTGTTGCCTTTAAAATTGCTAGTAAAACAATGATTAAAACAATTCCTATAATCACATATTCCATGGGAATCACCTTTCCATTTCTATTCTTATTATATCAAGCTTTTATCATTCATTCAAGTTCAATTTTTACTTTGGTATCACTCTAATTCTATTTTATTTTCTTGCTCTTTTAAAATTTTATTTTAAGAAAGTAATAAAAATTTAAAAGTTTTGGTATAATAAGAAAAAAGAGGTGGAAGACTATGAACGCAAAGAAGAAAATTGACATCACTATTTTAATTCCTATTCTTCTATTCGCGGGAATTTCTATTGTTACAATTACAAGTGCTCTTACTTATCTTTCACCAACACTAGGAAACCTAGCTTTGAAACAAGCAATTTGGTATTTAGTAGGAGGAGTTCTTGTATTAGTCCTTTTACATTTTAAAAATGACTATTTATATCAGAATGCTTTTGTCTTTTATATTATTTTAAATGTTTTACTTCTTCTCCTTTTAATTTTTGGACAACCTATCAATAACAGTAAATGTTGGTTTACTATTCCAGGAATTGGTTCTTTTCAACCAAGTGAATTTATGAAAGTTTCACTTATTTTAGTCCTTGGAGTTATGATTAAAAAGTTTCGAAGTGAAAAAACTAATCCTTCTTGTAAGGATGAATTTATCTTTTTGGTTCAAACATTTTTAATTGTGTTAGTGCCTAGTATTTTAACATTTTTAGAACCTGACACAGGAGTTGTAATTTTATACTTTGTAATTTATTTCTTTATGCTTTTTGCATCAGGTATACGTCTTCGGTGGTTTTTGTTAGTCTTTATTATTGGAGCACTTCTTTTAGGATTTGTTTTTGGAACTTACTTTCTAGTACAAGATACGTTTATTCAAATTTTTGGAACAAAGTTATTCTATCGTATGGAACGTATTTTCTCTTGGAGTGATGGAAGTGGATTACAACTTGAGAATGCCTTGGCAGCGATTGGTTCAGCAGGAGCTTTTGGACATGGTTTCAATGAAACACCTATTTATTTTCCAGAATCAGGTACAGATTTTATCTTTGCTGTTTTTGCATCCAACTTTGGTTTTTTTGGAAGTCTAATTCTCATTGCTATTATTTGTTATTTTGATTATCGTCTCATTCATCTTGCTATGGGTAAAATTGACCCTTTGCATAAATTTGTTTTAAGTGGAATTATTTCTATGCTTGTTTTTCAGCAAATTCAAAATATCGGAATGACGCTTGGACTTTTACCGATTACAGGAATTACTTTACCATTTATTAGTTATGGTGGAAGTAGTCTTTTATCCTATATGTTGATTGTTGGAATTGTTTTGAATATTTCCAAAGAGCCGAGAAGTAATTACTTATAACAAAAAAGCGCCACATTTAGGCGTCTTTTTTCACTCTAATTTTTTCTATCACTGGCTGATTTTCTTTAGCTACACTCTCACCATCTTGTTCTACTTTAGCTTCTTCTACTACTTTATCAATGATATCCATTCCTTTTGTCACATGACCAAAACCTGCATAATCACCATCTAAAAAGAGGCTATCCTTTAATACAATAAAGAACTGACTAGAAGCAGAGTTATTGTCATTACTTCTTGCCATTGAAATAACTCCTCGTTCATGAGAGATATTATTTTCTACTCCATTTGATGAAAACTCTCCCTTAATCTTTGTATCACTTCCACCCATTCCTGTACCAGTTGGGTCTCCACCTTGAATGACAAAGTCTTTCGCAATTCGATGGAAAGTTAAACCATCATAAAATCCATCTTCAGCAAGCTTTACAAAATTATCTACCGTAATTGGCGCATTATCATAATCTAGTTCTAACTCTACAACTCCATAATCTTTAATGGTCATCTCAACACTGACTTTTCCTGTCATTTTCTTCTCCTCACTTTCTTTGACTTCTTTTCCACATCCTACTGTTACAAATAGCATGAGAAATAAAAATACATATTTCATTTTTTTCATTTTGTCATCTCCTCTAATACGTCTTTATAAACTTCGTGTAGTTTTTTACCCACAGCATGAATATCTCTTTCTAAAGCTTTCTCATAAGCCTTGCCCTTTAAGGCAGGAATTTTTCCTTCCAAAATTTCTTCTATCTTTTTTCCAAAATCTTCCAAATTTTTCCCCTTATATAAGTCTTTTCCATCCACAAACCAAGAAGAAAAAATTGGAATATCTCGAATTAAAATCTCACACTTCATTGCACAAGCTTCAATGACAGGAATTCCTTCTGTCTCTTCAAGGGTTGGCATAAAATATAGGGAACAGAAATCCAAAGCATCGCGAATGGTCTCTTTTTCAACATAACCTGCGAATGTTAAATTATCAAGTTTCGTTCGAACAGCTTTCTTAACATCCTTAGTTGCTGCGATAAGAGGACTTTCTCCAAACCAAATAAATTTGTACTGTGGAAATCTCTTCGCCAGTTCTACAAAATCAACAATTCCCTTTCTTCGAATATAAAGACCAATTCCCACAATGACTTTATCTTGTTTACTAAAACCATACTTTTTACGAAAGGCTTCTCTTCGTTTTTCATCCTTTTGCCAAAAATCAATGTTGATACCATTTGAAATATCATAGATTTTCTTATCTTCTAAGCCTTTATAACCTTCTAGTATCTTCTTAGAATAAGGTGTAGGAGTTACCAAAACATCTCCTAATTTATAACATTTAATCAGCCACCACTTAAAAATTTTTGAAGTTGTATGACCTAAAATAAAACCATCTCGATAATCCTCTTCGGTTGAATGAGCATGATAGACAATTTTCTTTCCCATTCTTTTAGCTTTTTTTGCAAGAAAATAAGATTTGAGAAAATAAGTATTGATATGTAAAATATCATAATCATCATTAGGATTAAGAGTATAAGGAATTTTTTCAAAAGAAAGTGCTTCTTGTTGATGCTTAATTGCTTTTCCAAGACCACTTTTTCCTATTTTTTTAAGTCCTTCTGCATAAAGTAATACTTTCATATATTAAGTCCTTTCATCTTTATTATCGTATCATAAAATCAACTTTATAGACAAGTTTGATAGTTAGTTTTTAGGTTTTTCCTTTCTTTGTTTTACTTTCTGATATGATAATGTGCTTTCTTTATTTGTATCATCTTCCCTAACAGTTTCTAGATTTTTTAAATAAATCATTTCATCTAGCATTTCTCTTTTCTTGGAAAGTTCTTCTAACGTATCATTTTGATTTTGTTTTACAAATTCTTCTGTTTTATTGTTTTCACTACTTACACTTTCTAATTGCTTCTTTCTTTTTTCAATTGTCTCTTCATTATAAATATAATGATAATGCTCTAAATGTTCTAAAACTAGAGTGTTATCAAGACTATTTAAAATTTGTTCATGTTCCTTAGCTATCTTTTTGCTTACGATATGATAAAGTGGATATAAATTTGTAAATGGTGCGAGTGAACACAATATTCTTGTGGCATACTTACTCCTATCGACAATTGCCCCAGCGACTACAAAAGCAATATTGACATCAGTATCAACTTTTTTATAGTCTTTTTCCTGTAACTTATAATCAAACTCTTTTGTTAGCTTTTTCTCTTTTTGAAAGATATAAAACATATCTATAAGTGAAACTAAACCATAGCCACCAATTAGTAATAGTTCAAAAACCATTTGTTAACCCTCCTCTATCATTATATAGTAAAATTTTAGAAGTATGCAAGCGGTTCGTACTAGAAAAATCGTTTCAAAATTTCTTTTCTAAAACTGTTGACACGATAAAATTGATTATGCTATAATTCATATTGTCAGCAAAAGAACTGGGGAATTAGCTCAGCTGGGAGAGCGCCACGTTTGCACCGTGGAGGTCAGGAGTTCGATCCTCCTATTCTCCACCAGTTTGTTATCAAGCTCGGGCTTTTATAGTCCGAGTTTTAAATTATTTTAAGGAATTAGTTTGATAAATATATGAAGGTTTTAAGTAATAAACAAAAGAAGCATGCTTGATTAAAGTACGCTTTTATGATATTATGAATATGTCAAGGAAATCTTGCATAAAATAAAAAGGAATACTGAACATTACAAAGTTGAGTACTCACCTAATTGGTGTAAGCACTTAATCCTGTTGGATTGAGCGCTTTTTCATTTTAAAATTCATTATTCCCCTTCTATCTTTTCAAAATAGTTTCTTAGAAATTCTCTTTCTTCATAATATCGCTTATTTTGATAAATTAAATGCCTTCTATTTCTTCGAAATTGTTTGGTAGATTGAACAATAATCCCTTTAGAAAACTGATAGTTTTTTAAATACCTTTCTAATAAAAACTTATCAAAATAAAAGCCTAATTTTTCCCTTTCTTTGAATAAAATATAGAAAAGCATTAGAAAAATAAAAAGATAATTTAGTTGTTTTGTAAAAAGAAAGACTGCGAAAAAGAAAAAATTAAAAAGAAAAGAAGCATAGAAAACAATACAAAAACTGTGATAAAAGGAATGAAAACTTTGAAAGAATAAAAGAAAAAGTCTTCCACCATCTAATGGATAAATAGGAAGTAAATTAAAACAGAGTAAGCTATAATGAATAGACTTTAATAAAAGAAAATGACTATCCGTCATCGGAAAACTTTGTAATATAAGATAGCCCATCATTTGAAAACAAGGTCCTGCTAGTAAAATACATAGCTCTTTTTTTATGGATAAATTGAAATCCATTTGAAACTTAGAAACTCCTCCAAAAGGATAAAAACAAATTTGATAAAGCATACATCCAAATAAACCTGCTGTTAGAAAGTGACCTACTTCATGAATAAAAAGCAAGAAAAAAAGATATAAGAATGAAAGAAAATCTCCCATCAATAAAAAGAGAATAGCATAAAAAAAAGTAAGTGGATGTACTTTGATTTTATGTAAGATAGTTTTTATAATCTTGAAATTCCCCTTCTTTTTGGAATGCTAAATAAAGTGTTTTATCACGAACTTCTCCCAATAGCTTTCCTTTAGAAACATAGTCATAAAGTTTTATCCCATCCACATCAATATTTCCATACCAAGCATCAACTCCATTAACTTGTTGGACAATGACTGTATTCCCATAGTTTTCTTTTTCTCCAACAAAAACAACAATACCACTTTCTAAAGCAGGAACCATATAGTTTTTAGAAACTTCTAATCGAACTCCATCTTGATATAAATTCGCTGTTTCATAAGAGAGCTTTTCATCAAAAACTTCTTTTTCTTCTAACAATGAAAAAGAGAAGTCTTTGCCAAAATACTTTTGATAGAAATTTTTAATCGAACTAAAAGGAAAATTTTGATTATAAACTTGTTTGTTAAACAGCACCTTAAAGTCCCGGCTCATCTTAAAGCCTATTAGTAAAACCAACACAAAAACAATTGTCCATAAAACTTGATTGAAGAAAAGGAACAGATATTTTTTGAAAGGATTGGTCTTTTGCTTTTCTTGTTTCTTTGTTATAAATTTAGAGTTCAATATGCTTCACCTAATCTAGTTTATGTGTGGTCTTGGCAAAGCATGATTAAAACTACCCGTTTATTTTTATCTTTTTCTTGGTTTTATAAAGAATAAAATAGAAAATTTCTCCTACAATTAAATTGAGTAAAAGACTATGACTAAATAAGTATAAATACTGATTAAAATTAGGTTTTATTACATTAAAAATCACTAAAATTCCCATCAATAAAAGATGATAGATACCAATTAAAACTGTGAATATCAAAGGAAGTGTAAAATAATTCACTTCAATATTCTTCCATATTTTTTGACTTAAAAAAGCAAGAATTAAGAAGAACAAGACATGGCTCATCAATATATTTGTATAAAAAACATCATACAAAAATCCATAAATTGCTACAGTAAGATAGTATTTTTTTACATCATTTTTATGATACAAAGGAAAGATTAAAAACAAAGCAACAACTGATAAATAAGGAGTAAAAAGACTTAAATCACCTTGGAAAGAAGGTAAGAAATTGGTTAAAATACCATCGAATAAAAAGGATACAACTAAAACAAAGACCATCATTTTTCTTCCTTCTCCTTTAAGACTGTCACATAGTGGATTTTATTAAAATCTTGCTTTGCTTCTACATAGAGTGTCTTAGAAAGTCCATATTTATCTTCTTCTATTTCTTTAATTTTCCCAATATAAATACCTCTTGGATACATTCCTCCAAGACCACTTGTCGTAAGGATACTTCCTTTTTCAAGAGAAGCATTCTTATCAACACCAATAATTTTTAAAAGACCTTTTTCTTGGTCATAACCGTTTAAAAGAGCATAGCTTTCTCCGTTTGGTCCTGCGATTGAAACACTGATTTTTTGATTGACATCATTTGTTGTAATTAAAGTCACTTCACTCGATAAATAACTCAACTTCGTAATTTTGCCAATTAAACCTTCACTTGTTACTACAACCATATCTTTTTTAAGACCCGAACTTTTTCCTTTATCAATTGTTAATGTTTGAAACCAATAAGCTCTATTTCTAGATAAGACTAAAGCATTGATAGGAGTATATTCTGTTAAAGTTCTATTAAGCTCCAGCATCTTCTTTAACTCTTGAATTTCATTTTCTAAATGAACATTGACATTTTTTTGAATGGTATAAGATTCTGTTTGAGTTTTTCCTTTTTCTTCATTCAACGCAGTAAATGGAAAAAGAACAATTTTTTGAACCACTACACTTGCATCTTTCAAAATAGATTCTACAAAAGAAAGATGATTAGAAGTCACTTGTAAATAAAGAACAAAAACAAGCAAAAAAGCAAGGACACCAAAAAGAATTCGCTTTTTAACTTTTTCTTTTTTTCTTCGAAACATAGATGTATCACCTCTATTTCACTTATTATAACATTACTTTAAGCACTTGGCATATTTATTTTTTCATGTTCCATAAAACTATAATAATCATGTTCTCCCATAATCAAATGGTCTAAAATTGGAATTTCTTGAATTTGCCCAATAGCCACTAATTTTTCAGTAAAAGAAATATCCTGTTTTGATGGATTTAACACATCTGATGGATGATTGTGAAAACAAATAATTCCTGAAGCACCCATTCTATAAGCCTCTTTAAAAACTTCTCTTGGATGAACGACACTACGATTGATTGTTCCTTGAAATAAAAGTTTTTCGCCAATTACTCTTTTTTGTGCATCCAAGTACAAACAGTAAAAACACTCTTGTTTCTTTTTTATGAAAAAAGGTTTCATATATTGATATGCACTTTGTGGAGTTGTAATTTGCATTCTTTCTTGATGCCTCATAAATAAAAGTCTTTTTCCTAACTCAAAGCTCGAAAGTAAAAGAAGTGATTTTGCTTCTCCTAGTCCTTTAATCGAAGTTAATTCTTTTAAACTTGGAATTTCTTTGCCTTCTAATAAAACTAACACTTCCTCTCCTAAAGTTTTTACATCTTTTCCCTTTGTTCCATTTTGAAGTAATATTTCAAGAAGCTCTAAATTCGATAAGGATTCTACTCCAAATTTTTTAAGACGCTCTCTTGGTCGTTCTTCTTTTGGTAATTCTTTTAATTTCATGTTTCTTCACCGTCCTACAATATGTATTATAACCAAAAGATAAGAAAATTTACTTCATTAACACAGTTTCTTCATAATCTGCTAAAACAACTTCGCAAATAGACTTCATTTCTTCTTTAGAATTTGCATTTTTTAAAAGAACATCCCATTGTGATAAGTGGTTTGTAAAAGTAGAACTTGAAAGAGGTACTTTCTTGATAAAGGTAACTTTATCTTCTTCATCATAGTAGTCTTTCACCTTTTCTAAAAGTTTTTCATCTAAGCTCATTCCAAGATATAAATAAAATTTGTTGTCTTCTCGAACTAAGAGTGAAGGTTTTATTTGCTCTTCATCTTTTTTGGCTTCACTTTCGCTTGTGTAGACACCATACTGTAAAAGATATAGACTATCATCATCTACCATTGCTGTTTCTACTTCATATCTTCCATATAAAACTTTACCAAAAAAAGCTCCTAGTAAAATGGTTAATAAAATCGATATTAAAAATGATTTTTTCATCTTCCTCACCTAGTATGAAGATAACAGATATTTTGTAAGATTTTTGTCGAATGAATGTAGACATGCACATTATTTCTACGAATTTGATTTGCTTTTCTTAAAAAAATAGCTTAGACTAAATATAAAGAGGCGATAACATGAAAAAGAATATTTTAATTTTTGGAAGTTTGAGCATAGCACTTCTACTCCTTACAGGTTGTGGAAAAAGTGAGCCTGTTAAAACGATGGTTTGTGATAGTAAAGCAACTCAAGGGGATGTGAAGCTTGACCTACATTATGTAGTTACTTATAGTGGGGACTATGTTAAAACTTTAAAGACAACGAACGTCTTAACATCTGATAAAAAAAGTATTGTAGAAGGCTATAAAGAAAGTGTTGAAAACTTGTATGCCAAATATAAAAATATAGACCATTATAATGTGGATATTAAAATGGAAGATAAAACATTGACGAGTGTCATTGAAATTGATTATGAACATGTTGATACAAAGAAACTTTTAGAATTATCAAGTGATGCTGACCAATTGATTAAAAACGGAAAAGTAAACATTGCTGATTTAAGACAAATTTATGAGGATTCAGGTGCGACTTGTAAAATTCAAAGTGATGAGGAAGACTAAAGCCAAAAACAGAGCCTTTGCGAAAAGCTTAGGTTCTGTTTTTTTATTTGATGGATTTTACTTTCTGGTAAATTTCTTCATGAATGTCACTTGCACTTCTCATAACTCCATTTTCACTACACTCTATTTTTTCAAAGTGCAACACTTCAGAAAGAGCAGTAGAATTTAAGTAAACTTGATATAAGAATTCTTGGTCTTTCTCATGAATATCCTTTTGAATGCCGTCATTTTCCTTTCTTTGCTTGCGAAGCTCAGTTACAAGGTCGAATGGAGCATGAAGGAAAAACACTAAATCTGGCTTACCAATTTCCAATTTTTCATACTCATAATCACTCGCATAATGAATGAAAGCTTGTTTTTCTTGCTCATCTTGAATGACAGAAGACTGATAAATAAAATGGTTTTTCCTTCTAAATAGGCTTTTTCTAATTTGGTTTTCCAAACGATAGCTCTATCAATGGCATATAAACTGTTGATAAAATATGGAGATAAAGATTTTACTGGTCCAAACTTTCCTTGAAGATATAATTCTACAAGATGCCCTTCTGGACTATGATAAGTTGGAAAATGATGGGTAACAACTTCTTCTCCTTCTCTTTCAAGTCGTGCTTTTAAAAGATTAAACTGTGTTGTCTTTCCAACTCCATCAGTTGCTCCTTCAATAACAATTAGCTTTTCTTTTTTCATTTTATTCCCTCATTTACTGATAGTTTTTGCTTTAAAATCGCAAGTTTTTCTTCTTCCTCTTTGAGTTTTTCACGGTCTAATGAAACAATATTTTGAGGTGCTTTATTCACATAGTTTTCGTTTGCTAATAAAGCTTTTCTTCTTTCAATAGAAGATGACAATTTTCTTATTTCCTCCTCTATTAAATCCATATTCTCATGGCTTTCTTCTACATAATAAGAAATTTTAATGAAAGAAGACTGATAACATATCTCTTTTGCATTTTCTGAAGCTTGCCCTGTTTCATTTTCTTCTTTGATTTTTAATTGAGATTTGAAAATCTTTTCATAAGATGCATCTGTTTCTAGTTTTACTTTTGCTTCTTTAGTAATCTTATTATTGGCTTTCAAATTACGAATAGCAACAATATCTGTTAAGATTTTGTCTAGTAATTCTTGTTCTTTTGGAAACATTTGTTGTTTTACAAACTGTGGATAAGTACTAATCATAATGGTTTTCTCATGATTTGGTAACATTTGATAAATTTCTTCAGTCACATAAGGCATAAATGGATGAAGCAGTTTCAAAATAGTTGTTAAAACGTCAAGGAGCACTGCAAGAGAATTTTCTTTTGTATCATTTTTTACAAGTTCAATATAGTTATCACAAAAATCATTCCAAATAAATTCATAAAGGCTCGCACCAACTGTATGGAATTCATATTTATCCATCTTTTGAATAACCTCTTGAATGAGCTTATTTTTCTTTGTTAAAATCCATTTGTCTTCTAAAGATAACTGTTCTAAATCAAGTGGTGTATTTTGATAGTCTTCTAGTTTCATTAAAACAAATCTTGAAGCATTCCATAGTTTATTGATGAAATTCCAAGTAGATTTTACTTTTTCTTCATCATAACGAAGGTCTGTTCCAGGAGATGAGTTTGTAGTTAAAAAGAAACGTAGTGCATCTGCCCCATAATTTTCAATGACATCCATTGGGTCTACACCATTCCCTAGTGACTTACTCATTTTTCTTCCTTCTTTATCACGAATAAGTCCATGAATTAAGCAGTCTTTAAAAGGTCGTTTTCCTGTAAACTCAAGACCTTGGAAAGTCATACGATTAACCCAAAATGGAATAATATCATAGCCTGTTACTAAAACATTGTTAGGATAATATCTTGCAAGGTCCTTCGTATCATCAGGCCAGCCAAGTGTTGAAAATGGCCAAAGTGCAGAAGAAAACCAAGTATCTAGTACGTCTTCATCTTGTACCCAACCTTCTTCTTTAGGAGCTTCCATTCCAACATAAATCTCATCACCTTTGTACCATGCTGGGATTTGATGTCCCCACCAAAGTTGTCTTGAAATACACCAGTCATAAGTAATTTCCATCCAATGGTTCATTGTCTTTTCATAACGAGCAGGAATAAAATTGACTTTTGTATCCTTGTCCTTTTGATTTTCTAAGACCCTATCTGCCAAAGGGCGCATTTTAACAAACCACTGTTTTGAAACATAAGGTTCTATCATTGTTCCTGTTCTTTCACTATGGCCTACGGCATGCACAATTTTCTTTCTAGATAATAAAAGATTTGCTTTTTCAAGTTCGTCTACCACTTTTTCACGAGCTACAAAACGGTCAAGGCCTTGATATTCAACAGGTACATTTTCATTCAATGTGGCATCTTTATTTAGAATGTTGATAAAAGGTAATTGATGACGCATACCTACTTCAAAGTCATTAGGGTCATGGGCTGGAGTAATTTTAACAACACCTGTTCCAAAAGTAGGGGAGGCATGCTCATCTGCGACAATAGGAATTGGTTTTCCAACAATTGGTAATATTACATTTTTTCCAATGTATTTATTGTATCGTTCATCATTAGGATTTACCGCAACTGCAGTATCGCCAAATAAAGTCTCTGGTCTTGTCGTTGCAACTTCCAAATATTTGTCGCTTCCTTCTAGGAAATACTTGATATGATAAAAGTAGCTTTCTACATCCTTATAGACAACTTCTTCATTGGAGAGTGCTGTCATTGCTTCAGGGTCCCAGTTGATAATTCTCTCTCCCCGATAAATTAAACCTTTTTCATAAAGGGTCACAAAAACATGACGAACAGCTTTAGAAAGGCCATCATCCAAAGTAAATCGCTCCTTTGAATAACAAAGTGATAGTCCTAATTTTTTCCACTGTTCATGAATATTTTTGGCATACTCATCCTTCCAGTTCCAAGCATGTTTTAACCACTCTTCCCGCTCTAAGTTTCGAGGATTTATCCCTTCTTCTTTTAGTTTTTGGTCAATTTTAGCTTGGGTTGCAATTCCTGCATGGTCCATTCCAGGTACCCAGATAGCATCATAGCCTTGCATTCTTTTATAACGGATAATAATATCTTGTAATGCTGTATCTAAAGCATGACCTAAATGAAGTTTTCCTGTAACATTTGGAGGTGGAATAACAATACAAAATGGAACTTTGCTTTCTTCCTTCGCCTCAAAATATCCTTGTTCTTTCCAAAAATCATATTTTCCTTCTTCAACTTGTTTATGATTGTATTTCTTTTCTAACATTTTACTTCCTCCTCTAATTTTTGATAAACAGCTTTTTTAATTTGTTCAAATAAGGATACACTTGCATCATCCACTACAACCTTATCAAAGAACGTATCCAAATAACCTTTTTCTTTCAACAGCTGATAGCTTTCTTTATCATTGATATCATAAATAAAACTACATGCGACTAAAAAACTATCTGATTTTGTCTTCTTCTTTTCTTTAGATGCGTAAATAGACTTTTTATCATCAAATTGTTTCAAATAATCTAAATCCAACTCATTCTGATTAAAAGTCATTGGTATTTCTTCCGAATAAACTTTAAAAATATCAATCTTATCAAGGTCTCTTACTAAACTGACAAAAAGAGCAATTCTACTTTCCAATTTAGGTATTTGACGAACATGCTTATTATGATAGTAAACTGCATCTTTAATGATTTCTTGCTTTGTTTTATCCTGTTCATAAAGCTTGATTTTTCCATCTTCAAATAAATATTTGACCCCATAAGAAGCATGGTCTAATTCTTTATCCCAAAAACTATTGATGGCTTCCACTTGATAAAATCTTCCAATATCATGAAGAAGTGCACACTTTTCTAACAACTCCGTATCCTCTTGAGATAAACCAATTCTTTTAGCTAAAATGATAGCATCTTCAACCATTCTATAGGTATGATGATACTTTAGCGAAATCAGTTTGTTCGTAAAATCAAATTGCTTTACGTATTGTTCAAATGCATCTATTGCTTCGTTCATAAACACCTCCTAAAATAAAAAAGCAACTTTCTTTTTAAGGGCGAACAAAATCTAAAGTCCGTGGTACCACCTTATTTACTAAAAAGTCGCTTTCTTTGATAACGGAAAATCTCCGGAATAATCTACTCCATTGCAACATTCAAAGCCCTCTTTTACATAGTTTCACCAAGTCTATGCTCTCTTCAAAAAGAAAAACTTTTACTCCTCAATTTCAACGTATTTATATGTATTATATCCAAAACCCTTTTATTTTTCAAGGCTCGTTTTTGCATTTTTCGAATAAAGTACGTCAATATCTACAGCATTATCAGAAATTCCTTCTACTTTTCCATCATCACAAAGTTGCCATATCATATAACTTCCTTGATAATCAGTTCTAGTTGTATAATGAGCAAGCCAGATAGGATACTTTGTTTTCATCCACATATTTTCTAAGTAACTCTTACTACTATAGAGCATTCCCTGATACTTTCCTTTAGAAACAGTATCCATAAAAGCATTGGCCATTTCTGTCAAATGATAAAAACTAAGACCAAACTCTTGATAATAAGGGAAGTTTTCCCAGTCAAATGCAATCGGAAGCGTAACTTTCCCCTTTTTGATTTGACGAAGAACCCATTTTGCTTGCTTTATTGCTTCTTTTTTGCTATCTGCATAAGTATAAAAGTAAACACCTACTGGAATACCAACTTCATTAAAGCCTTTGATATTCTGTTCAAATTTTTCATCCAGTACATATTCTCCACCAATACCTTTTTGATGCCCTACTCGAATAAAAGCAAACTCAACTCCTGCTTCTTTAACCTTTTGAAAATCAATATCACCTTGCCATTTTGAAACATCAATTCCTATTTTTGTATCCGCATTTTTATAGGATGCGACTATATCTTCAAAAAGAGTAGTGCTTGTATCATTTGAGTTGTTCCCTAAAGATGGCACTTTTTCATGAACATTTAAATTAAAAGAATGCACTGTCTCATTTCCACTATTGTCAGTAGCTCGATAAACAAGAGGATAGACTCCTACTTGATATAAATCGTAAGTACCTTCAACTACACAACTTGGATGGTCATCATAATTATCTCCACAAAAGAAAGCTTCTGATAAGTTGATATCTTCTCCAATTTCCACAGAATAAGTATGATACAAACTAATTACTGGAGGTGTTCTATCTACAATTTCTACTTGAAACTTGTAAGGAACTTTTATATGTTCTTCATTGACATAAGAAAACTCTATCGTCTTCTTGCCAAGCACTGTTGTATCAATTTCAAAATTCTTTTCTATTTTTCCATTGATACTTTGAATTAAATCTTTTAATCGAACTTTGCTGTAGACTTCAAGCTCTAAATTGTTTTTGAGTTCTACTTTGATAATTGCATGGTCTATTCTCCACTTTTGGTAAAACGAAATACCTCCTATTAAAAGGGCACTCAAAATAACAATACAAACAAGAATGATAATGAGCTTCTTTTTCATATTCTTCCCTCTTCTCTCAAAAAGATTTCTAATACTATTGTATATGATTTTAATGATTTCAGAAAGAAAAAGTAGTCATTATAACTACTTCGTTCTATTTTTCTGTAGGTTGATAAACTTTACCCATAAACCATATTTCCCCTGTGTTCTTATCACGAATAAAGAAAATGTATGGATTATCAAAAGTTAAATCAATGGTCTCAATTGGAACTTCATATAAGTGTTCAAATCCTCCACCTGCAGCTCCAAAACCTCCCATCGCTGTAATTGCTGATGCTTTAATTCCCTCGTTAGAAAATTCAATATTTGCTTTATGAATTGCTTTGTCAATTGCAACACCCTTAGTGGATGTCAGTTTAGATAAATCTGCTTTTTCTGTATCAAAGACATCTTGAATTCCAAGCGTTTTTAAATCGTTCATTAAATCAAGTTCATAGTCAAATTGAAAGACTGGAATAGTTCCAATAATTCTTGTTA
This sequence comes from uncultured Bacilli bacterium, assembly GCA_947627635.1. GTDB lineage: Bacteria > Bacillota_I > Bacilli_A > RF39 > UBA660 > CANQVB01. The sequence goes on along the minus strand of CANQWT010000010.1, from coordinate 12,619 downwards.
CTTTGCCATCTGTAAAGTTTGCTACTTTAATTTCTTTTAAGTTGTCAAAAACTTCATTCAAGCTTTTCGCATCCATTTCTTGAATATAAGTATTGATATCTTCTTTTGGCATTACTCCGATATATTGTAGAGTTGTTCCATTATATTCTTTTAAATCTTTTGCAAAAGCTTTTACTTTTGTATCATCATAAAGCATGAAGTCAGTAGAATAATCCACACGGTTATAGTTTTCTTTTAACTCTTCAATAAATTGATTGACATATTCATCAACTGGAGTAAGTGGGTCAATAGAATAATCATAGCCTGTCTCTTGACTTATCTCTTGTCTTCTTTGTTCTTCTTGAGCAACCCATTCTGTATATTCTTTGGTAATTGTATTTCGAATATTTTCTTCGCCTAATTCTTTAATGATATCATAACGGTTAATAGATGCTCCTATTTCTACAGCTTTCGCATTCATACTATTATTGTTGAATGGAAGAGATTTATAATCTTTATCCTCAAAAAGAACTGGTATATATTCCGAATAGTTTTCATGATTATAGCGAACAGAATAAAGATTACTCAAATCATCTCCACTAGTCATTTGAATTTTTTGTTTCCACTCCATATCAATTGCTAAAGCATTTAATAAGAAGAATTGATTACTACTTACATCATCTACTAAATTACTGATTAGTCCCAATGTTTTATCATGAGCCCAATTGTTAATTGTATCAGGTGTTTCAAATGTATCAAAGATAAGCTCTGCATTGTATTTTGTATTTAACTTATCTGTATAAGTATCTTTGATATCATTTTTAAAACTATCTCTTACAAACATGGCATTTGCAAAAGACATATTACTACTATTTTCATATTTTTTTGAAGTATAATCTCCAACAACTGCCTCAATTTGATTTTTAGTCGTTCCATTTGCTCCTTCTTTTAACATGGCAAGAGTATATTTAATAGAAAGTGGACTATAAATCACATTTTTATCACCATTCTCCTGTTTTAAGAAATTCAAATCAAAGTTCTCTAAAGCATTACTACTCATTCTATATTCAGACTGAACCTCTTGTTTGTCTGTTTCTACTTTCTCTTTTTTATTCTTTTTATTTCCAAACAAGAAAAGCACTACAATTAAAGCAACAACGATAACAATACATAAAAGAAAAGATACAATCATCGCAGTACGTTTCTTCTTAGGTGGTTTTTCTTCATGACTGGTATTTCCACTATATGTTTCTACAGGTGGCTGTTCTATTACAGTTGGTTGTTCTACTTCATCTAATTCCAAAGTTTCAATTTCTTGATTTTCTTCCATATAAATTCTCCTTTTTATCTTTATAAGTTTATTATAGAAAGTTCTTTCTAAATTTTCAATTCTATCCTAACTAAATTGACAAGCAAATTGTAAAGAATAGACAGTCGTTTTACACCAGAAACGGAAACATAAAAAGAAAAAAACTTCGTTTGTTCGATTGTTTTGTATTGTAGGATAAGTATATAATTTTTATAGGGAATATTTGATATGAGTGTCGTCCTCCTCATCTTGAAAAAGAAAGGAGGTAGATATTGGTGAAAACTAAGACTTTCATTGTAAAGGTTCTTAATCTCATTGCCATCATTTTGTTACTTTCTGCCTTACTGGTGTTAGCGATAAGATAAAAAAATAGACACTCTATAGCCATAGAGTGTCAATACTTTTGAATTAGAGGAGATATTCACAGCAACATTGAATATTCCTCTTTTTTATTTTATGCAACTTTCCTTGCTAGATACATCATATCATAGAATGAGTACTTATTGCAAATTATAAACAAATTTGGAGGGCCTAGTCGGATTTGAACCAACGCTCAGGGAGTTGCAGTCCCGTGCCTTACCACTTGGCTATAGACCCATAAGACATTTCTATTATAACAGAACACTTTTTGTATTTCAACACTTTTATCAACTAGTTCTATTATTAGAAATGTTTTTCTTATCGATTTTATTTCATAATTCTTCCAATTCGATAGCTTACTTCATCTTCTGTAATTCGCTTACTAACTTCTAAGCCTCTTTCTTGATAGAAAATAGAAGTTTTAACTCCGTCTTTTTCTGTCATTAACTCTTCGTTATTTAAGTTTTCCATAATCTTATCTAATTCTTTATCCTTAAAGCTATCATTATTTGTAAGAAGCAATAACTTCACAAGTTCATAAATCTCATCGTTATCTTTATCCTTTGGAACAAAAATTGCACTCAAACTTAACGTTTCCGTTTTTTGACTTGCTAACTGACTTACAGGTTCTAAACAAATTTTAATTTGTTTCTTGCTATCAAGTACGTAACAATAAACACCATTTTTTCGTTCATATTCACCACTTACTTGATAATCGATAGAATTTTCCTTCAAATTCTCATTAAAATTTTGAATAAATTTAGAAACAGAAATCGATTTACTCTTCTCCGTATTTTCAAACAAATCATGAACTTTTACAGTTTCATTTCGCTTCATAATAACATCCATCACTTTTCTTGTAATAAAAGTAGTTAGAAAATAAAGAGCTATAGATAAAACAATCGTAATGATTACATATTTTATAACATAAAGTTGTTTTTCTTTTTTAGAAAGTTCATTATATCCTTTTTTCTTTTTCGTAATTTTTTTCTTCTTTTTCATTCTTTTCCTCACCAATTTAATCTTACCATATTTTCCTTTAATTTTCTAGCCATCCTAAACATTCCTTTCTATTTTTTGTAACAACACAATTGTAAAGATTTAGATTTTATAGTAAAATGATAATGGAGATAAAAATGAAACAAATTTTAGTGGGACTTATTCATATTTATCAAAAAATTCCAGGTCCATGGCATAATCACTGTAGACATATTCCAACTTGTTCTAATTATGCGATTGAAGCCATTGAAAAACATGGAGCTATAAAGGGTTGTTTTCTTGCCATCAAAAGAATTATCAGTTGTAATCCTTTTAGCCATAAAGATATGTATGACCCTGTACCCGAAAGAAAGGAAACAAAGCAAATGAAAAAGAAAAAAACTGGGGTAAAGTTACTCGCTCTCTTTTTAATTCCACTTCTTCTTTGTGGTTGTAAAAGAGATGATATGGAAGATATCGAAATCGTTACAACAAATTATCCTAATGAATATATTTTAGAAAAACTATATGGAGAACATGCAACCATCTCATCAATATATCCAGATGGAGTAAAAGTAGATGTTTATAACATTACTAAAAAACAAAAGAAAGACCAAGCAATGAAAGACTTATTTGTCTATACAGGTCTTATTGAAAGAGAAAGAAAAATTGCTATAGAATTACTCGATTACAATAGTGACTTAAAAATTATAGATAGCTCTTATGTTTTAGAAACACCTTATCAAACTGATACAGTATGGTTAGACCCTTCTTTCATGTTGATGATGGCTCAAAATGTACGACTAAGTTTAAAAGAATATATTGAAAACAGTTATTTACAAAAAGAAATTGATGAGAAATATGAAGAATTAAAAGTCAATATTTCTGAATTAGATGCAAATATTCGACTAGCAATAGAAAATGCTAAACATCAAACGATTTTAGTTGCTAGCGAAGGATTAAAGTTTTTAGAAAAATATGGACTTAAAGTTTATGTCATTCATGACGATATTTCAGATAAAGAAAAAGCTGAAATTCAAGCTTTAATACAAGAAAAAGAAATTACAAAGCTATTCTCTTTTGAAGATGAGAAATTAGGAGACGAAGCCAAGAAACTTTTAGATATCAATGTCAACTCTTTAAAAGAGGTAAGTCTAAAAAAGATAACTTTACTAACAGATGAAGAAAGAAAAACAGAAGAAGATTATATTTCACTTCTTAACAAAAACTTAGATGCAATTAAAGAAGAGCTCTATCACGAATAGAACTCTTTTTTTGGTGTTTAGGATTGTACTCCTTCTAATTTTATTTGGTTTTTATATTTTTTTAATCTATCTTTATCTTCCATCTTTACTTGGAAAGAATCACAGACTTTTGAGACTGTTTTTGAAAGAACAGAATAAGATAATGGTGCACTTTTAAGAAAAGTAAAAGTTTTATCAGGATTTTTGATATAACATTCACATAGTAACCAAGCAAGAGCCATTTCAACAAAATATGCTTGACTTTGAACTTTTAAAACACGGGAAAATATTTCTTCTAGGAAAGCATCTTCTACATAATAGGTTAGTAATAATACAAGTCCTACACGCACAGTATATTCTTCCTGACTTTTTAAATAAGTATCAATGACTTTCAAAAAGTAATCTTTTTCCTTTGCTACTAATTTTAAACTGGAAACAGTCATATCACAAATTGCCCAATTGTCTATTTTAGAAAGGAATGCTGAAAGATATTTTTCTAAGTCTTCTTTACCTTTTAGCTTTCCAAGAAGTATGCCTTGCATTAAAACCTCTTCATAAGTCGTATCTTTAGCAAGGTCTAAATAACTAGAAACGTCTGTTTTAGCAATGGTTGCTGCTTGCTTTCTTAAAAGAGGTATCCGAATTCCTAGCATTGGATACTTTGTAGAAATGATTTTTTGTGAAAACTTCCGATAACTTTCTTCTTTCTTGTTAGAAAGATTTTTCCATAATAATTGATATTCTTTTAAAGTCCACATTATTGATTTTCCTTGTGTGCTAAAATCGCATCGATTTTTTCTTTAATAATCTCTTTGGTAAATGGTTTTGAAACATAGTCTTTAAAGCCTGCTTGTAAATATCTTTCTTTAGCACCTGTTAAAGCATCTGCAGTAAGAGCAATGACAGGTGTATCAAAACCTACAAATTTCTTGAGTTCTTGCATTGTACTTTCACCGCTCATCTCAGGCATCATAATATCCATTAGGATTAAGTCATATTTTTCACCTTGAGCAATTTTTTCCAAAACTTCTTTTCCACTATAACATTCGTCTAAAGCAAAATCAAAATCTTTAAGAGCTATTTTGGCAACTTTGATATTGAGCTTGTTATCATCTACAATTAAAACACGTTTTCCCTGATAAGTATTTGTGCTTTCTAAGACTTCAACTTCTTCTTGGTGTTCTTCTTTTGGTGGAGTAGGATTTACAAGTTGACTAATTTTTTGTGGAAGTTGAACCATAAAGATAGAACCTTTTCCATATTGACTTTGAACATTGATGGTTCCACCCATTAGTTCAACAAGCTTTTTAGTAATTGCAAGACCTAATCCAGTTCCTTCTACTGTTGTTGATTTTTCTACTCCAAGACGTTCAAACTTATTAAATAATTTAGTAATATTTTCTGCTTTAATTCCCTTTCCAGTATCTTGACAAGTAATGACTAACAAGCACTGATTTCCTTGGTTAATGCATCTGACATTTAAAGTTACACTTCCCTTATCGGTATATTTAATAGCATTGGTGAGTAAATTGTTGACAATTTGTTTTACATGAATACGGTCTCCTACTAATTCATAAGGCACATCTTCAGCAATATGGATATTGTAATCGATAGGTTTCTCCCCTATTCTAGTTCCTGTAATTTTAGCAAGTTCCGTGATTTCTTCTTTAAAGTGATATGGAACTTCATTGACTTCCATTTTATTACTTTCAATTTTATTGATATCTAATATATTTCCTACAATTTCAAGAAGTGTATGAGATGCAGAGACAATATCATTTGCTTCTTCTTCAATATCTTTTGGTAAATTTTGATGGTCTTTTATATCTTCAGAAAGACCTACAATTGCATTTAAAGGTGTTCTAATTTCATGAGACATACTGGATAAGAAATCACTTTTTGCATGATTTGCTTTCTCTGCAGCTTCCCTTGCAATATTCAACTGTTCTATCATTTTAATATCAGGATTTTCAATGGTAAAGTACATTAGTAATGTAACGAATGTTTCCATTGGTGTAATTAACAATAATCCTGGATTAAAATATTGTATAATCGCTACCAGTAAAGAAAGTGTAATATATATATAAAATGGTAACAATTTTTTTGTATCTTTTTTTTGCTTATTAAAGAATATATTTCTAAACCACAATATTGGACAGAAAATACTTTGTATATATAATACTATGACACTGCTTCCTGAAACAGTTGCTCCTAATTTTGTCGTTTTAAACTGAATATTTCCTAGAATAACAAAAACTGCAAAGATAATAAAAAATAAAATATATACATTTTTTATTTTTTTCCATTTATTTTGTAAGACTTCTTTTTCTTTTGTAATAACGGCAATATATAATGATAAACAAGTCATATATATTAGAAGAATCAATAAATATAGTTTTATAATAGTAACAGATAAAACAGGTACATAATTATATGTAAAATAAGTACAAAGATACTCCCAGAATAAAGAAACTAAGTTAATCACTAGAATATACCGATATATTTTGTTTTCATAATTGTTAATTCTTTGTTTAGAAAAATAAATAATATTTACCAATACACTTACAAATATACAAGCAGTTGGCAAAATAAGTCCTACTGTCATATTCTTCACCTAATTTTATACTATCAAATTTGATAAATATTGTAAATAAAAAGACATTTTATTTAATAAAACATCTTTTTATAATTTTTATGCCTTTGTTTTTGCATATACAAAAAGTTTATCAGCTGGGACATATTTTTTATGATTTAGTTTAATATATTGTGTTGCTGGAATTATTTTATTTTCATTTAAATCCAAAATTGGTTTTACACAAGAATCTGTAATTCCTTCATTTTCCAAAGCTGGAATACTTCTTTTTCCACTTTTTGTTAATGTATAATCTTCATATTTTCTTCGTTCTCTATAAACAACTCGAGCAGCTAATTCTGGAGAAAATCTTTCTCTAAAACGAGTTTCTGTTTCTATAATAATATCTTCTTTTGTTTTTATTGCGTCTGGTTGAAGTTGGAAATGTGCTACAGCAATATCTCCCACTTCCTCATCCTTAACTGTTACAACTTCACATGATAATACGTTTTCTTCATCTTCTAATACAGTTTCAGCAATTAAGAAATTTGGAACTTGTTTTCCACTAGAAAGTTTTAAATAGCTATCCTTCCTTCCCTTCATAACAACATTTCCGTTTTTGGCAATATAAGACCAAACATTACAATTTCCCCATGTTCTTCCATAATTATCTATTACGTGGAATTTTTCTGTTTCTTGCGGATTATTTTGATATTCTTTCATTGTTAATGGCGAATTAGCCACCAAATTACCAATTTCCTCAAACTCGCACTCTGTTCCATCCTCATGTAAAACTGCAACATCAGATAATTGGAATGGAGTTAATCCGTAATCTTCTCTTAAAGATTTAGAAAGTGATAATCTTTCACGCATTGATTTAAATAACGTAAAGAATAAACCTCCATGTTCACAGTTACCTCCACCTACAGATAAAGTAATAGGACTTAATGGTTTTGGTAAAACTTCTGAACCTGCTTCTAATTTCTTTAAACATTTGTTGATATAAATTTCCTCATTTTTAGCAATATCTTCTCCAACAGCAACAAAATTTAAGAGTTTTGACAATTTTTTTCCTTTTAGCATAGGATTTTCCTCATACTGACGCATTGTATTTAAAATATGGCTACGTGTAGCGGGAGCAAATCCTGGCTCATTGATTTGAAAACTATAAGCTAAAAAGTCTTTATTATAGATAGGTTCAAAAGCAACGGTACAAGTTTGACAAAGTGTATCTGAAATACTTGAAGCAATATTTGTATTGGAATGAGTTGGAATATGTGCAAGGCCTCTCATGTTACGCATTGCAGGCATTCTTGATAAATCAGGGTCATGAAAGCGAGCAATAGCAATATAATGTCTATTTTTGTGAACAATTGTCTTTGGCCATCCTATTTTAGTAGAACCACTGGTAAAGGTTTCCGTAAAATCGTCATCAATTCCGACTTTAGGAAAAGAGCCACTATAATTTTTTCCATATTGAAGAAATTCTTTGAAACTTTCAATTGTAGAATCTTCTTTTTTATATTTTGGAACTTTATTTTCAAAAAAGTAAAATAAATTATCATATTCAGCAAAAGGGTCTTTACCATTTGGTAGAGAATCGGTTAGAGAAACGATAACCTTATGTTCAAAATGTGCATCCCTTACAATATCAGAAATTTTAGAGTATTTATCGTCTGTTACAATAAATATTTTCTTATTGCATGTTTCAAAAATTGTCTTTAAAAAATCTTTATCAAAATCTTCTCCAATTGGTTTAACTATTAACCCACATTTACTTGCTGCTAATAATACAGTTAAAAATTCAGGAACATTTGCCATGCAAGCTATTACCTCGTCACCCTTGTTTAGACCACAAGTACGAAATGAATTGGCTAATTTGTCCGCTTCTTCAAAGACTTCATATCCTGTTTTTTCATTTCCACGATAATAAACCATAGGTTTATCCATATTATTTTTATTTCGATTTTTAACTTCTTCATACCAAGACCAGTTATGCATAGTTTCTAACTCTTGTAAAGCTTCTTCCACTTTCTTTGGCTTTTTAACATGCTTTCTTTTAATAGATGGATTATTTTTGGATAACTCCAAACTATGCTCTCTATTTAATGTAAAACCGTCTTCTTTCAAAAATTTTTCTACATCAATATTTTCAATTTTCATTTATCATCTCTCCTTAAAATCATTTTATCAAATATTTTTGTCGTATACAACCATTCAAATTGGTTTACTTTTTATAAACTCTAATATTTGTTGTCATTATGAATGTTGAATATTATGCCATATTGCAATAAAAATGACATAATTTGTCAAAAATACTTATAAATTATATAAATAAAAACAACATTATACATTCTTAAATTAAGAGATAATGTTGTTCATAGAAGTTTTTATGATTTTGTAATTATGCCAAATTCTTTCTATAAATATTAGTTAAATCTTTCATGTTGTTATTTAAAGAAAATTTACAATTACAGTTACAATTACTACAAGTGCATTGATTAGCAACAACCAATTTTTCTTTTTTTAGTTTTCCAAGTGCTTTCAATCGATTAGCTATAATCATCTTAAATCATCCATCCTTTCCTCTTCACTTTCCATTGTAACATAGAAATACTGTTCTATCAACCAATGAAGTAAATTTTTATAGTAAATACAAGAAGCTTCATCCAAAGCAGTTCTTTTACCAAACAAAGCTTCAGCCTGTAAAGGACACCCACCTCCACAAACTGAAATTGCTTTACAATACTTACATTTATCATTATCAACAGTATACATTTTTAACCATTCATCGTTTTGTGGATTATTTAGAATTTTATCGATTTCGTCTTTAATGATATTACCTACAACGTTTTTATATAATCTAGAGTCACCTTGACATATACAAACATCTCCATTTGGTTTTATAGTTAACTGATTTAAACCAACTGCTCCGCAACTATGAAACTTAAATGTTTGATTTAAGAACATTTCAATTTGCTCACTAACTTTTTCTTCTCCTATATGATTTTCTCTTAATATCTTATAAGATTTAAGAATAAAATCGCTCATCCTTTGATAATGTTCTTCCCAATTATTTGACTTTTGTGAATAGTGATACAAATTCCAAAAAACATTTTTAATATTATTATCTATTAGCCAATTCATTACTTCTTCTTCATTCTCAACAACTTCTGGAGTAACAGTTGCAGAAACACAATAACTACTATTCATTTCATTTAATAATTGAATTGACCTCATTGTTTTTTCATAAACACTTTCTTTACTTGATTTGAAAACTCTATTTTTATCATTGATAAATTTAGGACCATCTATTGATATTCCTATTCCGACATGATTATTCATCAAAAATCGAATAATTCTCTTATTCAATAAAGTTCCATTTGTAATAATAGTTAAAGTGATATTTAACTTATTTTTCTTTCTGATATATTGAATAACTTCTTTTACAACGTTCCAATTTGTTAATGGTTCTCCACCATAAAATATAATTTGAGATTCTGTAATCTGATTTTTTTCTAGTTCTTTCAAGAACTTATCTACAGCAATTTTTGCTGTTTCAAATTCCATTTTTTCATATTTTTGCTTAGATAATGGATTACTTTCAATAAAGCAATATTTACATGCAAGATTACAAAATGTTGACACATTTAAATACATAATTGTTGGAATTTTAGACTGACTTTTTATCCCTTTTTGTAAAGTATGATATATTTCTTCCATATCAGAAGTAGTTTCATAAATTCCATTTTCAATCATCAATTTTGTTTCTTCTTTATCTAATGTCAAATCCATTATATTTTTTAATTTATTTTTTTCAACAAAAATGATTTGCATTAAAATTGAGTTAAAAACTGCAATATAATCTTCATTCATATCTAAATATTGAAAATATTTTGACAACTTCATACTACTTTCTCCTTATAAATAAAATTTGTTTTCTACTTCTACTAGTTAATGTTTCAAAATTATAATCTCCAAACTGCTTCATTATTTCAAAACCATAAGTTTCTAAAATCAATAGCAATTCTTGATGAAAAAAAATTCTGTTTGGTAAAATGCTTTCTTTTATTATTTCATTGTTGAATATGTACCTTTTTGTATAAATACATGTAGAAGTTAAATTGTTAAATTTTTTATTTTCATAAACCGTAATTATGTTTTCGTGTAAAGTAAATTGATTTGTTTGAACAAAATTTGTATGTTCCAATAAATCTTCTATAGAAGGATTGAGTGTATCAATCACAACAATAGTATTGTTACTACACAATTTATTTATATGATTAAATAATTTTGATAAATCTTTTTGTGTATAAAAATTGTTTATAACATTAAACGGTAATATAATTAAATCATATTTTTCTTTTAATCTACACTCTTTTATATTCTGATGATACAAGTAAACATTCTTATAATTATGTTTTATTTTACAATAATCGACCATTTCTTTGGAAAAATCAATACCAGTATATTTTTCTACTTTATCATGCAGGATTTCTATTAACCTCCCATTACCAATTCCCACTTCTAATAAATTCTTAGGTTTTATTTTACTTACTACTTTCGGCCAAAAATAAATGTCATCTTTATAAGTAGCAAATTCATTAGCATACAATTCTGAATTTTTATATAATTCTTTTACATAATCATTATAACTCTTTGTCATCTTTTATCCTCAAAACATAAATATTTAAAGCAATTGTTACAAAATCTATACTAGGAATATGTGTAATATGATTCATTAAGGGGGTCATATTAAATAAATACTTTAAACTTTCATCATCAATAGAATAAGTATTCATAATTTCTTCTTTTTTTACAACTTCATACTTTGAATATATATTATCTTCTATAATCTTTTCATTTTCATAATCTTTAATATTTAGTGAAGTTCTTAATTCTTGTAAGTATTCTTTCTTAGGAGTTACTTTAATTATCAATCCATCTTGTTTTAAAACTCTTTTTATTTCTTTTTCGTTTGATGGAGATAGAATGTTCAAAATTAAATCTACTGAATTTTCTTTTAAAGGTAAATGGTTTAAATCTGAAACAATACCGATATAATTACTATCAATATAGTCATTAGATAAATCTATTCCTTCTTTCGCTAAATCCACCCCTATAATCATTACATTTTTATTGTTTAAGTAGTGTGAAATTTGAATATCATGTGTTCCATCTCCTGACCCCATATCTAAGATTGTAGTTATTTTATATTGATTGACAATGTCGCTTATTTTTTGATGAAGTTCTTTATAAAAACCACCATTGATAAAATTTCTTCGATTGACAAACAAGTTCTCATTATATATTTTATTTTCTTTCATTTTAGAAGTTTTGTATAGAATAACAGTTCCTTTTTTTGAAATGTTAAAGGTATGATTTTTTAAACATACTAAACTATAATTTTTTAAAGCTAGTTTACTTTGACAAAATGGACATGAAAGAATATTTTCTAAATCCTTATAATGTTTTATAGCAAAATCAATTTTTTTCATGTTTTACTCCTTTCAAAATAAGCAACATTTATTACTTATATAATACATTTTTTTTACACTTTTTTAAATACCTTTCATTCAAATTGTAATATCATAAAAAGGAAACCTAAAAACTAGATTTCCCTTTTTATTATCTTTTTCTCTTTTGATAAACTTGTGTATCTTGTGAAGTTGTTTCATAAACAGGTTGAATATATCCTGTAACAGTCTTATCTTGTTTTAAAGACATTCCTAAAAGTTTTCGTAAGTCTTCTTTCTTTTGATGCCATAAAATACCATAACTTTTTTTACAAGAATGTGTTAAGCGAAGTGATTGATAACCATTCACTAAACCATAACCTGCACTGAGTGCTAAACCTGAAGCATAAAGTGGCATACCTGATGGGTCCATACTTAAAAAGTAGGCAAATATTGGTGCTGTCACTACTCCCACTCCTGTTTTAAATCTCATATTACTTACTCGGTCTTTATTTTTCATGCATGAAACAATTACATCTGTATTCATTTTACTTATCCCCCTTTTCAATAAGTGGCTTAATTATACCAAAAAAAGCTTTTTTTGTCAATAAAAACTGTTTTTCTGTTAATCCTTTTTAGAAATGCCTCAAATTTTTTTGTAAATGCAACCCACTTATTATAAAAGATTGCATTTAACTCAAAAAATATAAGTAGTTGCATT
>CANQWT010000009.1 GCA_947627635.1 uncultured Bacilli bacterium | reverse complement strand
CTTATTCCTATAATAACTAATATAAGCACTCCTATTATTCCATATAATCCATAAATTTTTCTTCTATCTTTTTTCTTATCTTCCATTATGACACCTCATTCTAGTGTCATTATATATCATTAAAAGTACCCCCCCCGATTTATGAAAATTTAGCATAAGAAAAAGTAGCCTTTTGCGTTTTGCTACTCACTCCCAAAATCTTTTGTAATTCTTATCAATTTCTTTTGCATTGCTTTTAACTCTTTTTCTTCTACTCCACCTTTATAAGGCTCATACTGCACATTTCCTTTTCGAAAAATAATTTTAGTCGCATCTACTCGCTCTTTATTAGAATACATTCTTGCATAAACAACTCTCTGAATTCCATTTTGAGCAATTCTTTTCGCACACTCATTACAAGGAAACCAAGTAACATATAAAGTAGAACCCTCTAAATCTTTTTTATCTCCTCTAAAATTATCAATTGCATTTTCTTCAGCATGAATTACAAAAGTATTTTTAATCTTCAAAAACTCTCCTGTTTCTTCTCCTTTGCTATCCCATGGAAAATCATCATCATGAAATCCTCTTGGAGCTCCATTATAACCAGTCGCTAAAATACGATTATCTTTAACAATACAAGCACCAACTTGATTATGAGGATCTTTACTTCTTAAGGAAGAAGAAAGCGCAATTAACATAAAAAACTCATCCCAATTGATATAATTCAAATTTTTTCCAGCCATGATATCACCTGTTGTTTTATTATAAAAGACAAAAAAGAAAAAGGCAACTAATTTCCTTTTTCAATAGCATAAAAGTAATAATTTCCATCACTTGCTTTCTTTAAAATCACTTTATATATTTCAAAATTTTTAAAGCAACTTTTATCTTCTCCTGAATAACAACTATATGAGTAATCTTTTTCTAAGACTGTTTGTTTTGTTTTATCACTATAAAGTGTAACCCCTCCATTTTGATTAGGACTACTATATGCAACTTGCATATAAACTATAATTTGATCTTTCTCTTTTTTATAATTGCGAATATGATTTAAATACTTGTCCTTTGTATCATCAAAAGCACCACAGACTTCAGGATGCATGGACTGTATAATATAAGTATCATTATCTTTTTTAGTAATACTTCTACCACAATCATAGGTTGCATCTTCAAAGTCAATAGGAGAATAATCCGGTCCAAATAGCTCTTTAAGTTTTTGAGTTAACCTACTTTGTGAAACTTCTTTTTGATAGAGTGAATCTTCTATTTGATTATAATCATCAAAGAAATCTTCTTCATAAGAAATATAATAATTGACAAGTAAATAAAGAACATATCTCTTTGGAAGAGTAGAAAGATTGTAGTTACTGTCATAAAGAAAGCCCAAATACTCTCCTGTTTCTATATCATTTTGATATCTTAATACATTCCATCCATAATAATTTTTTTCAACTGTTTTTTTAGTAAAAGTTGACTGATGATAGAAGAATATACCAAGACCTACTATCAACACCAAGAATATTCCAATTATAATAAGTTTATTTTTCATATATTCACATTCCTTCCGAAATTTAAGAACAAGACATCTTAGTAATCCACTAGTGAACTATGGTAAATTTTCGAATACATACTATCCAAATATCTCATATCACTATCAATAAATCTTGTACAACCATGAGAAGCAGGAAGTCTAGTATTACTTCCACCTGCATGCCATGGATTTGTGTGATTGGTTCTAGAATAGTACCTTTTATAAATGACAGGAATTCCATTGACAATATTTTTAGGATCACTCAAATCTCCATGTTCAGCTAAATACATGTCAAAATGTACTCCCGTACATGCATTATAAGCAATGACATGACCAACATTGATATAAAACTTTCGATAGAACTTCCATTTACCTTTTTTACCCGTAAACATATAATCTATTCCAGTACCAGCATTAGACCAGAATAAATATTTTGTTTGACTTTCAAAGCCAAAAGTGTTTACAAAATTTTCAGCATCTTCATCAGAAATAATACTACTAACTGAATAACCATAAGGTTTAGCAATACTATAATCAATTTTAATATAATCACCATTTACTTTAATTGTATCCCCTCGTAAATAGCCATTTGTACAGTTGCTTGCACCTATCCCATTATAAACTCCTTTTGTACCTTTTGCTAAGCGAACATTCTTTCCTGTTTTAGTACTTACACCTACTACACTTTGAGTTAATTCAACTTTTGTATATAAAGTATGAACAACTAGAACTCGAACTTTTTGCTTATTATTTTTATTCGCTTTTGAAGTGACTGTAATCGTTACACTTCCTCCAAATTTTCCAGTAATCACTCCCTTAGAATTTACAGAAGCAATTGCTTTGTTACTACTTTCAAATTTATATTTACTATTACTGACCGTTTTACCTTTGCTTTTTATAACAAGAGTATATTTATTGACTGTACTGTTATAATGTCCAAGAACAATTTTATCTTTAGTAATTTTAAAAGTAGGATCATTAGGGTCATTGTTCTTATTACTTGATGAGGTTCCTCCAAGAGATGGAAGAGTTGTTCCTGGAGCATTTTCTCCTCCTTCGTCTTCTTTGATAAAATCAGAATAGTTCTTACTGTTTTCAATACAAAGCGTATAATTAACTCCCAAACTTCCTAAAGCATCAACAAGTACATTTGTAATAAACGGAACAAAGAATAAAGCAACGCATGCTAAAATTCGCTTAATTGCTGTACTTAAGTTTTTCCTGATAGCATCATCATTTCCTGAAATCACATTTTTACCAAAATCAATAGAAATCATGATGATTGCAATAATAGGTCCTACGATAAAAAGAATTTTTAATACTGTTAAAACAATCGCAATAACAGTTAGTACCCCTCCATTGGTACAGACTTCTTCAACACTCATTTTAATTTCATTCCTTTTCTATTCCATAAAAGTAATAATTTCCATCACTTG
Organism: uncultured Bacilli bacterium; assembly: GCA_947627635.1. Lineage (GTDB taxonomy): Bacteria > Bacillota_I > Bacilli_A > RF39 > UBA660 > CANQVB01. The sequence goes on along the minus strand of CANQWT010000009.1, from coordinate 26,949 downwards.
CCTTTTTCAAAGTCACTTTATAATTCATAAAGTTTTGATAACAAGCTTTACGTTTACTATTCAAACAATTACTAGAATAATTACTCTCTAAGATTTCTGTTTTTGTTTTATCCTTGTATAAAGTCATATTTTCATTTCCATCTTGACTACTATAAGCCACTTTCATATTGATTGTAATTATATCATCTTCCCTTTGATAACTATCAATATGATTTAAATATTTCTCATTTGTTGTTCTTCTACATCTTTCTAAATCATTTGCCTGAACAAGATAATAATCATCTCTCATTTTATATAAGCTTCTACCACAACCATAAGTTACATTTTCTAGTTCAATAGAAGGATAACTTGGTCCAAACATCTCTTTTAATTTCTGATCGAACGCTTCCTTAGAAAATTCTGTTTGATATAAGAAGGGTTCTATTTCATTATATTGATTAAAGAAATTTTCTTCATAAGTAATATAATAATTGAGTAGTAGATAGGCTACATATTTTTGGGGAAGAGTATTAACATTATAATTTTGTTCATATAAAAATCCTAAATACTCTCCTGTTTCTATATCATTTTGATATCTTAAAATATCCCATTGAAAGTTATTTTTTTCAACAATTCTTTTTGTATATGTTGCTTTATAATAAATAAAGATACCAAGGCCTGTCACTAAAAGAATAGATATTATTATACCAATAATTTTTTTAATCATAAAATCACCTTTAATAGAAAATTACTTTTGAACCAATTAAACGATTTTGTGAACCACCATTATAAGTATTGTACATTTTGTTTCTAAAGCTTGTAGAAAGATGTGTACAACCATGTGATGATGGATCATTTTCGCTTGGATTTTCTTCATTTTTAGGTAGTGCACCTGTATGCATTGGATTTGCATAGTCACTACCTGTTGTTTCATATTTTACTCGAAGAGCGCCTGAATCCCAGACACTTGCCTCTAAATTGAATTTTATACCTGCACTTCCACCTTTGTCATGCGTGTTTTTACCCTCATCATCTCCAGTTGAAGTTTTAAAGTTTTCTTTGAGTTTCCATTTCTTACCACTTTTTTGGAAAAGAAGTAATCTTTGTGTACCAGCATTAACCCATATCAAATAATTGGTCTTACTTGTAAAGCCATTGTTATTGACATAATCTTCGTAGTCACTATTTTTATAACCAGAATCAATATGATAATTATAGAATGTCAAATACTTACCTTGTATAGTCGCAACCGTACCATCTTTCAGACGTATTCTAAAATTCAAATTGCTATAGTTTCTTCGTTTACTTTTTAAAGCACCTAAAAGTACCACTTTTGTATTTTTCTTTAAAGTATACTTTTTGTTATTATATTTTCCTGTGACTGTAACCTTTTGGTTAATTTTGACATTTTCTTGTAAGTGATGAACAATATTGATTTGACAGTCAGCATAAACGTTTGGATTATCAACTGAAGTTGCACGAACTACTGCACTTCCACCATTACGTCCTCTGACCTCACCTTTTTGATTGACTTTTACGTTATCAGCACCTTCTATAACTTCCCATTTTACCTTTTTATTTTTGGCACTTGCAGGAGATACACTTGTAACTTCTAATTGAACATAGTTATTGGCATAAGTCTTTCCCATGCTGACAACATTTGCACTATCTCCAATAGTTGCTCTTGTTCGATTTAGAACAATTTTGGTAACAGTATATGTTCCTTTTGAAGTTGTCGTTTTATCATGAGTTGCACCTGACCCTATTTCAGGAAGTGTTGTTCCTGGAGCATATTCTCCTCCTTCGTCTTCTTTGATAAAATCAGAATAGTTCTTACTGTTTTCAATACAAAGCGTATAATTAACTCCCAAACTTCCTAAAGCATCAACAAGTACATTTGTAATAAACGGAACAAAGAATAAAGCAACGCATGCTAAAATTCGCTTAATTGCTGTACTTAAGTTTTTCCTGATAGCATCATCATTTCCTGAAATCACATTTTTACCAAAATCAATAGAAATCATGATGATTGCAATAATAGGTCCAGCAATAAAAAGAATTTTTAATGCCGTTAAAACAATTGCAATAACAGTTAGTACCCCTCCATTGGTACAGACTTCTTCAACTCCCATTCATTTCACCTACTTTCGCTTGCTTTGTCTTTTAAGATGCTCCTTTAAGCTTACTTTCTCCAGTTTTATAATCAATGCTAATTCCCTCTTGGACATTATAGACATACACATGATAGGAAAGTCCTTTTCCCTTATCTTCAACACTCATTGCTTCCATCTCTACTCCACTTGCCACTAAATTATCTTGATAAAAGTATGGAGTTACTCGGTAAAGCACATGATTTCCTGTCTTTTTAACGTAGGATGCCACTTCATTTTCAAATGATAACATAGAAGTTGTATTCATTTCTCTTGTACAAGTAATTAAATTCTTAGGATTTGCATTTTCTCCTGTTAGCTGATAACCAATTAAGTGACAACGATTATATAAATATTTTCCATCCACATTATCATATTTTACGGTATGCCAACCAGAAGGTTTAATCATTCCAATTCCCTCTCGTTCTTTATTGGGCATAGTCTCTTGAGACACTAGTGCAAAAGCAACACCACAACGATTAAGCTTATCTAACTCACTATAACTTTCAAAAGTTGTTCTTTGTAAATCTTCTTCACTAAAATTCGGAACATTGTTATCTAATACGACATAGGCTTTTCCAAAGTAATCTGGAACTTCGCTCATCGCATAAGATTTTTCTAGGGATAATGGGTTCTTTGTAAAAAACGAAATCAGTTCATCTTGATAATAAGCAGCCAAACCAAAAACAACTAGAAATAAAAGCGTTGCTAGTAAACTTTGAATTCGAGTTTTCTTTTTATATCTTCTTGCCATAGGACTACCTTCTTTATACCACTATATCATTCTTTTGTCGTTTTTTCAATTTCATAATCATCTAAAAAACTATGATACTCCTTATTTTTCTTAAATCCTAAAACACAGTCTAAGTTAATATTATCAAGTGCTTTAAAAATATTATCATCTACTCTAGCATTGGTCTTTCTAAGGGTTTGTATGAGTTTTTTAATTTCTTGTCGCTTAGAAGTTATATCTTCATCTTCAGCAACTTTTTCAGTAAAACGACAAGCACAATTGATAAAAGTTAATTGATTATTCTTCACCCATGTAAGAATTGCATCTTCCTTCACAAGATATAAAGGACGAATGAGTTCTAGTCCTTCAAAATGGTCACTATGAAGTTTAGGAAGCATCGTTTTTACTTCTGCTCCATAAAACATTGAAAGCAAAGTTGTTTCAATGACATCGTCTAAGTGATGCCCTAAAGCAATTTTATTACAGCCTAATTCTTTGGCTTTATTATATAAGCAACCTCTTCTCATCCTAGCACATAGATAACAAGCACTTTTAATGTCAACGTTTGAAATAGATGAGAAAATATCACTTTCAAATATCTCAATTGGTACATTTAAAAGATGGGCATTCTCAATAATCTGCTTCAAATGTTCTTCTTTATAACCAGGGTTCATCACCACATAGTAAGCTTTGAAAGGCACTTTGCCATGACGAGATAATTCTTGAATACATTTTGCCAAAAGAAAAGAGTCTTTTCCACCACTGATGCAAACCATGACCTTATCATTTTCTTGAATGAGCTGATAATTCATAATGGCTCTTACAAAAGGGCTCCAAATATCTTTACGATACTTCTTGATAATACTTCTTTCTATTTCTTGATATCTTTCCATAATTTCCCTCTTTCAAGCTTTTCTCTTTTGTAAATATTTCCTGAAAGAGAAAAAATGCTTATCTAGCATCCTTCTCTTTTACAAACTTTTGCTTCTTCAATGACACAGTTTAGTACGCATTCAAGTTTTTCTTTCGTATCTTTTAAGATTTCTTTGGTTAAAGTTTGATAGCCATCTTTTTGTTTATCACTAATTGCTGTCGTTAGTTTGACTGCTTTTCCTGATACTACACTCACTATATTAGGAGCATAAATTCTTTTCTCTTTTGCATCCACTTTATTTCCTTCTTCATCTTCTAAACTATAGTCACTTAGCACATTAGAAAGTCGGTCTAATAATTCATAATAACCATCACTACCTGCTTTAGTTGTTTCGACTTTCCCCTCTTCATTTACTTCAAGAGTATCACGGATTTCTTTCACATCAACATAATAAATTGTATCAATACCTAGTTCTTCAGAAGTTTCAATTAAAGTTGGTAAAATACTACGGCACCATGGACAAGTATTAAATCCAAAATAAACTACAAAAGTTTCTTTTTCATCCATTAAAGAAACAATTTCTTCGGCACTTTTATAAACAAAAGGATTTTTAGAAGCAATTTCAATGGTTCTATACTTCTTTGTACCTGATGCTTCTTCCCCATTCAAACTTTCATACTCTTCTTTAAACTTTAAGGCATCACTTTGCTTATCTTTCTTCGTAAAAGGATTAAAGAAAATAAACCCTACAATCACTAAAACAATCAGTAGAATTGGTATCATTAGTAATAATCTTTTCTTCATAGTAACACTTCTTTCTTTTTGATAATTCTACTAATACTATATCATAAAATGACAAATTCTACTATTTTTCTTTTAAAATTTATCAAAAATATGCAAAAAGTCATATAAAAAACACTTGTCAAATAAAGAAAGACTGTGTTATAATCTTAATTGTCTTACATGGCGAGATAGCTCAGTTGGCTAGAGCGTTCGGTTCATACCCGAAAGGTCGAGGGTTCGACCCCCCCTCTCGCTACCAAATAGAAACTTAAGAGTGTTATTTTTGACACTCTTTTTTTGAGCATTGTGCCATAAAAATGTGCCTTGCCTAATTTTCATCAAACATAAGGAAAAGAAAAAGAGGTTTTAGGTGCATTATTTTCAAATTAAAAGCTACTTTTTTATAAATACAATTGAGTAGAAGTTTTATTTATGATATTTTAATAAAAGAAAGGAATGTATATGAAAGAATATTTTGATAAAGCAATAGAACTTGCTGAATTAGGAGTTAAAAACTTAGAAGGAGGTCCGTTTGGAGCAGTTGTTGTCAAAGATAACAAAATCATTGGCTATGGAAATAATAAAGTTTTAAAAGAAAAAGACCCAACGGCGCATGCTGAAATTATTGCTATTCGTGATGCCTGCAAAAGAATAAACACTCATGATTTAACGGGTTGTGTTATTTATACCACGAGTGAACCTTGCCCTATGTGTTTGTCAGCAATTATTTGGTCGAATATAAAAGAAATCTATTTTGGAACAAACCGAAAAGAGGTTGCTGAAATTGGATTTCGAGATGATATGATTTATAATTATTTAGAAAGTAAAGAAAAAGATATCTTAGAAATTCATCAGGTTGAAAATAAAAAATGTCAAGAATTACTTGAAAGTTATAATCAGGAACTTTACTAAAAACTTCTTAAATAATGAAATCCAAAAGATGAAATAAGGTGACTGCTTTTATAGTATCTTCGAAAGTTTTGCATTATCATTTTAAGAAAGGCAAATAGGAATTGGTATAAATGTTAACTTTAGTTGACAAATTTCCAACTCAAACAGGTAGAATGCAACTTTAGAAAAATGTATAATGAACTCACGAGGTGATAAATGTGAACCGTTTAGGTGAAAGATTATTTAAGTTAAGAAGAGAGATGAAACTATCTCAAGAAGAGGTGGCGGATAAATTAAATGTCACGAGACAAACTATATCAAAGTGGGAAACAGACCAAAGTGTACCTGACTTTGATAAAATTGTTCCTTTATGTGAGCTATATGGTATTACGCCAAATGAATTATTTATTGAATTAGAAGAGAAGAAAACGAATAAAGAAGTGGAAGTTCCTATTCGTTTCGAAGAAGAAAGACAAAAGACTAGTAAGAAAGCTATTGGAATAGCTTTAAGTGTTGTTCTTTACTTTCTAGGAATTATCTGGATTATGATTACGATACCTGTTCTCAATATGAACCCCATTGTCTCATCGGCGATATTCTTACTCATTTGTGGCATTGCAACAGGAATAATTATCTATGTTTGTATCAAATATAAGAAGATAAAAACAGAGGAAGAAACCGTGGATGAAAAATTAGCTAACCAAATATCAGACGTTGTTGCAATTATTGTTTTAATCTTCTACTTGATTATTAGTTTTAGGACAATGGCATGGCATATCACATGGATTATTTGGGTACTATATGGACTATTCGCAGAAATCTTAAAACTCGTATTTCTATTAAGAGGTTCTAAAAATGAAAAATAGAAAATGGATGATTACTCTAATTGTTCTTTTGTCTATCATTTTCATAGCTCTTTCAATTTTCTTTATTGGACTATTGCAAAATGACTTTAGGCTGAAAGGATTTAGAATAGGATTACAAAGTAGTAAAGAACAAATATGGAATGAAACTTATGAGGAACAATTTCAAAATATTATAATTGATGCAACAACTAGTGAAATCATTATAAAAAAGTCTGACACAGAAAAGATTAAAGTTGTGATTTATGGTACAAAAGAAAATACTAAAGTAAGAACAACCTTTGATACTTTGAAAATTCAAATCAAGGAAAAGAACTGTATAGGATTTTGTTGGAACCAAAAGGTTGCCAAAGTAGAAGTGTATTTGCCGGAAGAATTTAATGGAAATATGGAGCTTCAAAATGACTATGGGGATATTGAAATTGCATCTTTTCTAAAGGCAGATATGAAGATTACGGAAGACTGTGGTGATGTGACAATAGATGGAGCGAACCAAGTTCAAGTTACAAATCACTATGGAGACATTCAAATAGAACAAGCAAATACAGTTGATATCAAGGAAGACTATGGAGACGTAATCATTTCTACGATCAATGATGCAACCATAAAAAACAGTTATGGCGATATCAAAATTCAAATTGTTCATAATTATTTGAACCTTGAAAACAACTGTGGTGATATCAAAGTAGAGAAAGCCCTTTTAAAGAAGAATTCTTCTATTCAAGATGATTTTGGAGATATTGAAATTGGAACAACAAATCAATTATTTATTGATGCTAAAACTGATTTAGGAAAAGTGAAAATTAAAAAGAACTATAATCAGTCTGATATTACTTTAAAAATAGAAAATAACTGTGGAGATATTCGAGTTAATCATTAGAATAAAAAAGCAAACTTCATTCAACTGGATGAGTTTGTCTTTTTTATTTTATTCCATATTTTCGATTAAACTTATCGATTTGACTTTCTCTTCTTTTTTGTTTTTGATAGACAGGAACTGCTTCCTGCATCATTTTAGGATAATCATTTGTTACAGTTAAGTAAACTTTTTCTGTTGGAAACATTGTAAGGATTTTTCCTGTATTCAAAATTGTTGCTACTTTTAAATGATTAAGAGGAATATCATTACTATTAAAACCAACACGTGGAACATAGAACAAATACCCCGTCATAAAAGGATCTATAGAAAGTTGAGGTTCTGCTTTAGGTATCAGTCTATCAATATCGTCATAAAGTTTTTCAATGTCTACTTCCTCATTAAAATAACTTCTTCCTGCTTCTTTAGTATGTTCTTTAATATGAATAATTGCATTTTCTCTACTATAAGATACTGCTTGCGAAATACGATAAGCTTGTTTTGGATCAATTCTATCCGTAGATACTAGTCCTAATTTTACCTTACATAAGGTTTTAATAAAATGATTTTCTGTTGTGTTTTTTGGTAATTTGTTAATTTCCTTAAGCGCTTTTTCATAATTTCCTAAGTAAAGAAAGCAAATGGCTCTTTCCCTAATAAGATGAATATCACTACTATCTTCAGGAAGCATTTCAAGAGCTTCTTCTACTCGATTATAATGTCTTAAAATCGTTGCATACTCTTTTATTCCATAACTATTTCCTGGATATTTTTTCAAATAATCTTCTAAAGCAGTTAAAGCAATATGTGTTTTTCCGTTTTTAATTAACTCCATAATTCCTTTATAAGCTTTAATTTTTTCGATTTCTTTTCCCTTATTTGTATACATCATGCTTCACCTAACTTTATATTATAAGAAATAAAATAGGAGTTTGTAAACTAAAATTTGCTACTTATAAGGTTAATTATTGTTTTAAGAAATACACTTTCTCTTTTGTGATATCCATACTCTCATCAAGAGATGATGCCTCTTGAGATAAAAGTTCTTCATGTTTTAGGAAATCGTCTTTTAAAAGACAAATTGTATCATAGCCCTTTTTATATTCGTTATCTTCAAATAACAAATCATGAAATTCTTCTTCAAATTCCTTTTGTAACTCTTCGATTTCTTTTAAACCCTTTTGAAATAATTTTTCTAAATCATTTAAAGATGCCTGGGCTTTCTTAATCTCCTCACTATAATCTTCATAATGCTTTACAAAGTGAACTTCAGGAACTCTATGAAACAATGAACTTCCTAATTTCAAAGCAAAATAACCTGTAAGAAGTGAAGCAATAAGGGCTTTAGGACCTTTTACTTGTTTTGACAGTGCGTAGCTAGTCGCTAGCATCATCAAGGAAGTTGTATCCCATTCTAATTTATATTGAATTTCTTCTTCTACTTCAACCATTCGATTAGCTTTTTCCGATAAGTCTTTGGCAAGAGCATCCATTTCCATACAGTTTTTATATAAAGTTTGTTCTAGTTTTTGTAAATCATCTGTCTTCTTCTCTTTGTTATCTAATTGTTCCTCTTGTTCCTTAATATGATTTTCTGCTTCTTGTTCATCATCTTCTAAAATAGCATTTTCTTGGAAGTCAATTGTCTCACTTTCCTCTTGAGAAAATAAAATTTCTCTATCTTCTTCTAAAACCTGTTCCTTCTCTTCCTCTTTTTTAGAGTGAACTTCTTGGAGATTTTTCTTTTGGTTTTCTTCTAAGTTGTTTCTTTCTTTATCCAAAACATTTTCCTTTAACGTTTCTGTTTTCAAAGCATCACACCTCACTACACCTACACACTACAGGTATTTCAATTCAGTCATAGTATAGCAAATTTCTTTCGCTTGAACTAGGTCAAAACTTCTAAAATTTGATAAATTTTTATGGGAATAACTTGTCTTAAAGGCATTTGAATATGCTTATGGGGTTTTTCTTTTTCAATTTCCTTCTCTACTTTTTTCACAAATGAGGTAAGACTAAAGCTTTCCATCATAATAAATAACATAGAAAGAAGATGCTTTATCTCTTGATCAAACCCACTCACTTCTACTTGATTTTTCTCTAAACTCTCAAGTAAAAACTGATTAAATCCTGTATGATATGCCCCTGGTTCTACTAAAGTTACAGAAATATTTTTTGGTTCTAATGCAAGTTCTCTCTGTAGTGTTTTAATGCAATAAGAAAGACCTGCCTTACTACTTCCATAGCTTGCAAGATAAGGAAATGGTACATGAGAAAGCATACTTGAAGTTACAAATACTTTTCCCTTCTTTTGCTTTTTCTTACAAAATTTCATAAACACTTGTAAAAGTTCTAAATTCGAAAATAAATTGACTTCATAAGCCTCTCTCATTTTATCCATATTAAGAGCTTCTATCTTTCCACCAACACCAACTCCTGCATGTAAAACCAACACATCAATATCAAGCTCTTCTATTTGTTTAAAATCATCATGCTTTAACAAATCTAAAACAATTGGAAATAAAATCACTTTATCCTTTCTAATCTTCAAATCAAGATAAGTACTTTCCTTTTCATTTCGAGAAGCAACATAAACAAGATGCCCTTTCCGAGATAAGGAACACGCTAAAAGGTAACCTAAACCTGAAGTCGCCCCTGTAATTAAAATATTCATAACAATTCACCCAGTCTTATTATTTCCAAAAATCAAAAAAAGAAACCTATCTTTTGTGAGGTTTCCTAAAAATCGTAAAGGTTACACCTTTTTTCTCATTTTTAACTTGAATATCATAATTCATCAAATTCAGAGTTTTTTTAACGATAGAAAGTCCTAATCCAAACTCTCCCTTCACCCCTTTTCTAAAAGGAGTAAAAATTCCGTCTAATAAATCCTCATCGATATTTGCGCCATCATTATACAAAATCAACCGATTATTTTTAATCGTAATTTTAATCGTTGTGGAAGCATATCGCATAAAGTTTTGGAGTAAGTTATCAAGAATTGTTTCAAAGTGCTCACTTGTTCCATAAAATTTAGAAGTTTTATCAAAACTTGTTAGAAACTTTATTTCTTTTCGTTGAAACTTAAATTTTTTAATTTCGGCTTCTATAATAGGTGGTAAGTCGACAAGCACTTTTTCATCCATCTTGACGTCTTTTAAATAATCTAATTTATTTAAGTAAAGAAGTGAATGAACTTTTTGTTCAAGTTTTTCGGTTTGTTCTTTGATAACAGGAAGAACACTATCTGCATCTTCCACATCATCTTCATATGCTTCCACATAAGATTTTATGACAGTAAGAGGTGTTTTAAAGTCATGTGATATATTTTGATACATTTGATTTCGTAATTCTTCTTGATTTTTTAGAGAAATTCTCATATCTTCAATGGCATAAGATAAAGATTTTATCTCATCATCAATATAAAAGTCTGTATTTTGTTCATAGTGTGTATCATCAATATGGTCAATTTTTAGTTTGAGTTTTTCAATTTTCTTAACGATAACCCCACTCCATAAAATCAGGATAAAGGCTACGCTAGCAAAAGAAATAAAGAGTACAGGAAGTATTGCTTTTAATAAATCATTTTTAATTTGTAGAATATAATTATCATTGGTAAAGGCAATCTTTATAATATCATCACTATGGAGTGTATAGTAATAATAGACTTGATAATTATAAGTGAACTTACCATATTTTTCTTTGAAAAATGGTAGTAAATCTTCTACTTTTTTGACCTTGATGATTTCGTCAATATTTTCACTATAAACAACAGAGTTATCGAACTTATACAAATATGCGATTTGAGTTTTGGATAGATTTTTATCGATATTTTTTTCAACAAATGATAAGGGCTCTTTTAAATAATTGTAGAGATTTTTTTCAGCAACAGGAATAAGAACTTTAGGAAGTAATATTCCTAAGAATAGAAAAACAATTCCAAAGACAACAATGATCATCATCATCAATTGTCTTGATAGTGGACATTTAAAATTTTTCATGATAAGCGATAACCATAGCCATAAATGGTAGAAAGTCTAAGCTGTGGCATCTTCTTTCTAAGTCTTCTGATTAAATCATCGACAACTCTATCACTTCCAAAATAGTCCTGTCCCCAAATCTGTTCTAATATTTCTTCTCTTGAAAAACTTTTATTTAAATTTTTGAGGAAAAGAAGGAGTAAATCAAACTCTAGGGTTGTTAAGACAATTTCTTTTCCCTCATTCATGACAATTCTTTGATTGATATCAATTTGATAGTTTTTATAGGTATAAGTTTTGTTTTTATCAGGTTCAGGAAAACATCTTTTGAGCATTTTTTCAACGCGTAAGACTAATTCTTTACTTGAATAGGGTTTTGTTATATAGTCATCACTTCCTAATTCAAGGCCTAAAATTCGGTCTAAATCTTGGTCCCTTGCAGATGTGAAAATGACAGGAACAGTTTCATCTTGTTTACGAATTGCCTTGATAATATCATATCCGTTAATATCATCTTTTAACATGATATCAAGGATCCATAAATGAACAGGATTTCCAATGTAGGAAATTGCTTCTTGTCCACTTGTGAAATGAATGACTTCATAGCCTGCTTTTTCAAGATAAGCAGATACAATACTTGCGAGATGCTCTTCATCTTCGACAAAACAAATTTTATACATCCTAACCACCAAACTTATTATATCATAATTTCTTTATTACATAGATCACTTCCTTTATCTATTGTGAAATGTTTCTTTTAAAATTTTTATTTTATGTAGTTGTTATCTTCCTCCTTTCTTGTATCCATCATAGCAAAACTCATTGGGTAAAATTTGGAACAATTATGGGAAATTATGGGATAAGAAAAAGTAAGATTTTAGCATAGTGCTACTCATCTTACTTTTCTTTTTCTTAAAAATAGACTTTACAAATTATACTTTTTACTTGTAATCAGATACTGGCGGAACGAAATATTCACACTCACACTTCCTGCTTCGTTGGCGTTACTGAATGCGAAAACACCTGACTGCGTATCCCAATTGGGGTTACCACCACGGATCATCCATGGATACGTCGCATTCACCATATTAGTTAAATCACCGTTTGTCGTCTATTCTATTTTAGTTTAACATAAGTTTTTTTTCCAAAATAGATTTGTCAAATAAGTAAGTCTTGCTTTATCTTATATATTTAACCTCTAGGAGTTAAGACTTGTCGAAAAGAATAACTATAATTAGAAGCTCCTGATAAACTTGTTGACGAAAAGATACCAGACTGAGCATCTTCATTAAAGTTACCACCTCGGGCAAGCCATGGATTATAGGCACTTGGTAAATAAGACCAGTCCCGATACCAAGAGGTAAACTCTCCTAAAGCATGACCTTTACAGGAAGTTCCATTACAAGCATTACTATAGTCACTTGTTTCATAAAAATCATAGTACTGATTATCTAAAAATGCTCGTCCATCAGTTTCTTCGTCATTGCTCCCAAGCTTTCCTTTATAACCTGAATTACTATAAATTGAAGTACCTGTATAACGATTTTGATTTGGAGCATAATCAGTCATCACATATTCCCAAGCTCCTCCATTGATATCATAAATTCCTGTGATATTTCCAGTAGACGAAGCACCCTGTCCTTCTAGTCCTTCATCATAATGATAGGAACATTCTTCACTCTCTTCCTTGTGTGGAACACCACTAGAGCATCCTGTTAAATAACCAGTATAGTTATTCATGTAAACTTCTTTTTGTTCCTTTTTATATAAAGAATTACCATATTTTCCATAACGACTATGAGTAAAATAAGAAAGAAGTGCCCACTCACTATTCTTTGCGGCATGACTATCATATACTTGAGCATCTAAACCATAAATATTTCCATTCTGCACTAAATTCCTTGAAATGAGTTCTAACGTAGACACTCTTATTCCTCTTAAACTTGTTTGATTTGGTTTAATTTGAGTGGATAATGTTTCCATATCACAATGTTCTAAAACAGCACCTGTAGTTGCAGTACAATTTTCAATACTACTTGGTTCAAATTTTCCGATCCATATTCCAGGCAATTCTTTCTTACCAAACGTAAATCCAGGAGGTGTGTACCAGTTCATGTCTTCTCCTTCTTGATAAGTTCCACTTCCTGTGTCCTTCGTTGTAACACCGATTAACTTCACATCGATTTCGCCAGGAAGGTCTTTCGTTGGTAACTCTTCTTTTTCTTTGTTTTGTCTTCCATAGTAGTTTTCCCTATCTTCACTCTTTATTGTATAACTGTATCTTGGTATCCATACCCACATTTGTAAAACATCATTTTCAAGATCAACAACATGCCCTTTTTGTTGATACTCTTTTCGTACATTTTCTTTTACTGTTACTGCATTTGCCCATTCTTGATTTTGATAATTATACCAGTTGTTATCTTTTCCAGTCGTAGTTACCCAATGGTCATCTTGATAAACAACAGGGATCATATTATCACTTAAGACTGGTCCACCCAATGGAATTTGACTTCCTTCTACAGCAATTTTACTTTGATAACTTTTTCCTTGTTCACTATTGATGGTCTTATCATCTAACCAAACCCTTAACTCATAAGTAATAGACTTTCCCTTTTCAATATATTTATTCCAATAAAATTTTTCAAGATGCCCAATTCTTCCAATTTGCTTACTACCATCATTTCCTTTTAATTCATATTTTAGATAATGCGTATTGAGTAAAGGTCTTCCTCCAAATGCTTTTTCATCCACTAAAGAAAGACTATAATAAGCATCAATATCTCCAACATTTGTAATCGTAAACACATAGGGAGTTTCTTTTAGTCCTTGATTATCTTCCATCGTACCAATTCCCTCAATTTGTAAATATTCTCCATCTTCCATATCAATTTTTAAAGTTCCTGTTCTAAAGGAGACTTCTTCTTTTCCCTTTGTCATAACCTTAAACAAAGCATAACTTGTTCCTATAAATATAGAAAGCCCCACAAGTATCAAAACTCCCATTAAAATAATTAGACGTATCGAGTGCCCATCCTCTTTTTTTCCTGCAATTTTTTTGCTTTTTTTCATTTTTCTATCCTCACTTTAGGCAAGATTATATCCTAGAAAAATAGACTTTCTTAAATTTATTCGAAGGTTGCATATTTATTTTCTAATTACAGAAATTTAGACAATATTCCCCCTAAATTTAGACAAAATAAAAGTCCAAAGAAGCGTCGATGGCGATAACGATAAAACCTGCGCATACGTACAGGTGGGTGCTCCTAGTAAAATCAAAGGATTCCTACTTCAAAAGCAGGCATTCAACACAGACTTTACATGATTTCGGTGCTCCCTTATCGTTTCTATAGTCGGTTTTAAAGTTTGCCCGTTCGCATTCTTTAGACAATTTTAGTATACCATACCCTTTATTTTTTATACAAGCATTTTCATAAGGTTAGACTTCTTTTGACATTGAAGTCGCCAAAAAAATCTTTTGGAATAAATTACTATAGGTGATGTTATGTATTATCATTATCAAAACACCAAGGTTTATTTTCAAAAATTTGGAACTCAAGAAAAAAGTATTTTAATTCTTCCAGGTTGGGGAGATACAGCTTGTACTTTTAGGGAGCAAATTCAAAGATTAAAAGATTTTTATACGGTCTATATCATTGACTATCCAGGGTTTGGAAAAAGTCCACCTCTTTTTGATACATGGACCATTTATCAATATGGAAAGATGATAGTACACTTGATAAAAGACTTGAGAATAACTCCTTCTTTAGTCATTGCTCACTCTTTTGGTGGACGTCTTGCTATTCTATTAAATGGTTATTTTCAAATAAAGTTTCCTAAAATCTTATTGATAGGAAGTGCTGGAATAAAGCCTAAAAAAACATTTCGTTCACTCATCAAAAAATATAGTTATCGCATCCTCAAAAAGCTCGGCTTCTTCTTACCAAAGAAACAAAAAGAAAAATATCTTGCTTATCTTTTTCAAAAGTATGCCTCAAGTGACTACTATAACTTACCTCTTTCTATGCGTTCTACTTTTCAACAAATTATAAAAGAAGATTTACGAAAATATCTTCCTTCTATGGATAGTGAAGTCTTACTTCTTTGGGGTGAAGAAGATAGGGATACTCCCCTTCGTGATGCTTATATCATGAGGAAGAAAATCAAAAACAGTGAACTCATTGTTTTAAAACGTTCTGGTCACTTTGTCTATTTAGACCATCCCTACCTTGTTTTAAAAATCATTTTCTCATTTCTAGAAAATTAAAAAGAAAAGCGACTGTTACTTTTCTTTTTCTTGTAATTCTTCGACGATTTTTAAAAAATAGTTTTTTCTATTTTCTAGAGTTTCTTTATCTTTAGCTTCAAAACGGAGTGTAATATTTGGTCCTGTATTAGAAGCTCGAATAGATGCGAAACCATCATCAAATAAAACTTTTACTCCATCAATGGTATGATATGAATAACCTTTTTCTTTGACAAATTGTTCTAATGCTTCAATGACTTTGAACTTAACTTTATCTTCAACATGAATTTTTATTTCTGGAGTTTCATAGTACGTATTGATACCTTCTAAAAGAGCTTCTACACTCTTATCTGTTTTAGATAAGATTTCAACCAAGCGAAGTCCTGCATATAATCCACTATCAAAACCTAAAAAACGGTCTCTAAAATAGACATGACCTGAAAACTCTCCACCAAATGCAAGGTCTAAATCATGGACACCCTTTTTGGTATAAGAATTTCCTGTTCGATACTCAATAGGCTTTCCACCTAATTTGATAATTTCATCCTTTAAGGCATTACTACATTTAATATCATATAAAAAGGCTTTATTCGAAACAGTCGAGATGAGACTACGAATTACGATAATCATATATAAATCAATGGGAATAAATCTGCCTGTATTTGAAACAACTCCAACACGGTCTCCATCACCATCAAAGGCAAGACCAACGTCTGCATTTTCTTCTACAACTTTCTTTTTTAAATCATTTAAGTTCTCTTCAATAGAAGGGTCAGGATGATGATTTGGAAATGTTCCATCAGAAATATCATAAAGACGAACCAGTTCAAGTGGAAACTTTTGATAGAGCTCTTTCGCAAAAGGAGAGGTTGTTCCATTTCCACAGTCAATGACGACTTTCACCTTTCTAGACCCAAAAGATAGTCCCTCTTGGATAGCTTTATAGTAATCCTCTTTGATATCTAAAGAAGTTACAGTCCCCTTTCCTTCTTTAAAGTCCTGCTTTACCATCAAATTATAAAGCTCTTTGATTTCATCCCCTTTTAAGTTTTCACCTTTCTTTAAAGCCATTTTAAAACCATTTTCATCTTTAGGATTATGGCTTGCAGTAATCATAATTCCTGCGGGAATATTTTCATGGAGACAAGCAAAGTAATACATTGGAGTTGTACAAAGTCCTAAACGAATGACGGATACTCCTGTCGATGTAATTCCTTGAATTAAAGCAGTTTCTAAACTTTCACTAGATAAGCGATTATCATGACCTACAATGACCGTATTTTCTCCTAAAGATGCTGCTTTCGTTCCAAATGTTTTTCCTAATAAATTGGCTATATCTTCATCGATTTCTGTTGGATAAACTCCGCGAATGTCATAGCCTCTAAAAATATATGGGTTGATTTCTTTCATGATTTTATCCCTCCTATTTTTATTATAAACATTTAAAAAAACTTAAGCAACCTTAATCATAAAAGTGGTTGACACTTGGGTAGTAATAGGAATAGGCTTTAGGAATTGAAAGATGAGCAAGTTCTTCTAAACTGACCCACTTAAAGGCAGCGCTTTCTTCTTCTACTGCAACATAGTAACCTATCATTTGCCAGAGTAAATGGGTAAAGACGTGCTTCTTTGGTTCTAACTTCTTTATCCTAATTGGCATCATCTTCTGTTTTCTACACCACGCTATCACTTCCTTTTGAGAGGCATGATTTTCCATTTCAGGAAATTGATAAAGTCCTGCGAGCAAGCCCTTATCTTCCCGTTTTAAGATGGCATATCGACCATTACAATTTAAAATTAAAATCGTTTTGAAAACCTCTTGCTTGATGAGTTTCTTTCCCTTAACCGGAAAGTGTTCTACTTCATTGTTTTGATAAGCACGGCATAGAAAAGCAAGTGGACATTTTTCACATTTCGCACCCTTAAAAAGACAGATAGTAGCGCCTAATTCCATCAATGCTTGGTTCACTAAACTTGCATTTTCTTCTGTTAGAATTTCTCTGACGCGATGCTCCATTTTTAAGCGAGTAAGTGGTAGAGTGATATCTTCAGAAAGTGCGAAAACACGACTTAAAACTCTAAAAACATTGCCATCTACTGCAGGATATGGAAGATGATAGGCAATGGAAGAAATCGCACCTGCTGTATAACTTCCTATCCCTGGCAATTTTCTTATCGCATCATAGTCTTTTGGAAAAACTCCACCATAGTCGTTTACAATGATTGAGGCTGCTTTCTTTAAATTTCTTGCTCGACTATAGTAACCTAATCCTTCCCACAATTTCAAAAGCTCATCATCTTTGGCATTTGCTAAAGAAAAAATATCAGGAAAAGTATTTAAAAACCTCTCATAATAAGAAAGAACTGCTTCTACTCTAGTTTGTTGAAGCATAATTTCAGAAATCCAAATTGCATAAGCATCATTGGTCTTTCGCCATGGCAAATCACGTTTTTCTTTGTTGTACCACAAAAGAAGGATATCAACAATAGGCGATAACTCTTTGTTTTGAATGACTTGATAAGATTTTACAAGCTCTTCTTCTGTCATTCTATTTAAAGGAGAAGTAGACGGAAGCGAAATAGCTTTCAAGTCTAGTTCTTTTTCTTGATACTTTTGGTAAAGAGCATAAGCCTTTTTTCCCGTTGTATAAATCCTTGTAATATTACTGTTTTTCAAAAGAGGAAGAAGCTTCGTTGGAACTGGATTTTTGATACTTTCATCGAGTGAGCCTTGAATATCGCACTCTAAAAGAACATCATAAAGGGCTATTTTATGTTGTTCTAAAAACTTTTTCTTATCATCACATGTCACAGGATAAGGTTCATGATAGACTAAAGCAAGAACTTTCCAAAAACGATTTTGGGGATGCATGTAGTAAAAGTTTTCTTTTCTTGACTGAACACTTGGAAAACTTCCTAAAATTAAAATATTGGAATTACTTTTAATAAAAGGAGGAAAGCCATGAGTTACCTTATCCATTTTGTATCACCGTTTTTATTTTACAATATTCGTTGTAAAATAACAATCATCATCACTCATTCTTTTTAATTCAATGTGGTATTTCTCTTCAATTCCTTCAAGAAATTCTTCAAGTTCTAAATCATTCTGTTTATAGTGAATGTACAATTTTTCTTGAATTAAACCTAAGCCTTTCTCATCCTTATCAGGAAGATTACAACACTCATTCAAATACCAAGAAATATCATCTGTAAGAAGAACAGCTGCTTCCATTTCAGCAATTAGAATTCCCTTTTTTAAATGTTTCTCGATTAAATTCTTAAACAAAACATTTTGATAGAGCTCTAACAACTCTCTAATATCACCACCCATAATGTAAATGATATCCGTTCGTTTTAAAATAGACATATTTCTCGGAGTTAATTCTGTATAGATGACTTTTTTGGCACCACTTGCTTCTAATTTCTCAACTAAATTCTCATGAATGCGAAAGGATTTTGTAGAAAGGGTGTTTCCATTTCCTACTAAAATGATATCTTTATCTTGAATAATGGGAATAATACTTCTATCTACTTTTTGATTTACAAAAAAATTAGAACCCACTAAAATATTAAAAGGCATTATAACCACCACCTAATTCCATTATAAAGGATGTATTATTTATTTTTGCTTCTTTCCCTCATTTGTCTTTTTAAGAGATAGAATTTACATTTTTTATCTCTTGCTTTTTCTTTTTTTATTTTTTAGAAAGAAGAATGCCACAAAGAAACTATTTGACTTTTCTTTTTTGGAAGATAAAATCATTCTTTTTAAAGTCTTTTACGATTTCATCACGGTAGACAAAATAAACTTGAGGAACAATTTGTCCTAACTGGAATAAATATGTATGAATATCACTTTCTATTACAGTACTTGAAATTCTTGATATTGGCTCTACATGTCTTAAATAATAGTATCCATCTTTGTTGATAATTGCGTTTAAAGTTCCATCAATGACATAGTCTTTTTGGTTGAGTTCTATTTCTACCCAACTGTGTAAGTAGATAGCTTGGTCCGTATAGCCATAACAATAGCCTGTGACAACTTCATTTGGAATATCTAAAAATCTTGAGATATCAAGAGATTTCTCCCCACAAGTTCCCTCTCTTTTTTCTGTTTCAATGTCTGGGAATAAGGATACAGTATCTTTAAATGCCTGAGAAAAAGGTACTGTCTTGATGGTTGCCTCTTTCTTTTTTAGATATAACTCCTCTGTCTTCCAGAATTTGCTGTTTCTAATTTCACAGGTTAAAACGTCAGGCTCTAAAGCAAGACTTGCGAATAAATCTCTCATTGTGCTTTCTTTCGTAGTCTTTTTGGTCCATTCATTGATAACATATAACGTATTAAAACTATGCATATCTAACCATGTTGCTCCATTTTCTTTGATATATTGTATTGCAGGAGAAATTCCAAATTTGTTGTAAAGCTCTGAAAAAGTATCATCTATTTCTTGAGACTTCTGATACCGTTCTTCAAATAAGGCTTGTATTTCACTCATAAAAACACCTCGCTTTCATTTTGTAGTTTATATAATCACTTTGTATGTTTATATATTGTGCTAGGGAATGCAAAACTTATCTTACATTAGAACCATGTTCATTTCCACTCAAATGCTCACATTCGTTCACAGTTGAGTGAGTGTTTAGTGTATTCTTTGTATCTTTATCTTGCTCTTAAAACACAAAGGCTTTCCACATGATAAGTATTGGGAAACATGTCAACCAGTTCTATTTTTTCTAGTTTGTATTTTTCACTCAAATCTTTCACATCACGCGCAAGAGTTGCCGCATCACAAGAGATATAAATCATCGTCTTAAAATCTTGTTCTAATAAAAATTGTTTCGTTTTTTTATCAAGTCCTCTTCTTGGTGGGTCAACAATTATAGTATCATAACCTTGTGGAAATGTGTCTAATAAATCTTCTACTCTACCACAGACAAACTTGGCATTTTTGATTTTATTATTACGAGCATTTTCTTGCGCACAGGATACCGCAGACTTGATAACTTCTACACCATAAACTTCTCTAACACTTGCTGCAACAACCAAAGAAATAGAGCCTACTCCACAATAAAGGTCCAATACCTTTTGACTATTCTTTTCTTTTAATAAAGTAATAACTTTTTGATAAAGCACTTCCATTCCTTCTAAATTCACTTGGAAGAAAGCATCACATGAAACTTGAAAAGTAATTCCTAAAACTTGAACTTCTAAAAATGGACTTCCAAAGATGAGTTCTCCTTGATAATAAAGACTATCTACACTTTTAAAAGCAAAATCCAAAGGATGTGTGATATCTTCTTTTAAATCCAGCATCACTTCATCATGAAAAGCACGAACTGTAGCTTCCATTTTTCTTTTAGCCTTCTTAGCAAAGACCTTTAATTCTTCTAAAACTTCATTGATTTTGGGGTTTAATAGAAGACAAGCTGATACTTCTAAAAGTTCATGGGTTCCTTCTTTGAAATAACCTACTTTCCCATTTTCGATATGAAAACTTGCTTTATTACGATAATGGTTGAACGAAGTAGGTGTAATAGAAGGCTTATCGATTTTCATGTTTGCATTCTGAAAAAATAACTTTTGAACTTTTAAGGCTTTAAATGCTTCTTGTTCTTCCTGATTCAAATGTCTTAATTGGCAACCTCCACACTGATAAAAATAAGGACAAGAAAGTGAAAGATAATCCTCTTCATTTAGAACAGCTTCATCGTATGACTTCGTACTTTTAACAAGTTTGCAAGAAGCTGAGTATCCCTTTCTTACCTTAGGAACAAAACAAATTTTACCAGTCTTTTTAGAAATCCCCCGACCAAAATAATCATAATCTTCAATATATACATCTATCTTTTCTTTCATGTTTTTATTATAACAATTCTTGGATAAATTTGAAAGCTTTTTCCATACTACTAGTAAGGTGAACAAAATGGAAATAGATACAATTAAACAAGCCTTTGGAAATGCAGACGACCTAACAGAGCGAGTAATTCCTATAAAAAATGAGCAAATCACCCTTTTATTTTTAGAAGTCTTAGTAAATGGTGAAGTAGTAGGCGATATGATTTTAAAACGTTTAACCCTTTTAAAAAAATGGAACAAGAAAACTCTTTTTCAACTGTTGCCTGTTGGAAATATGAAAGATGTAACAACCAAAGAAGAAGCTATAGACTATCTTTGTAAAGGATTTGTCCTTATTCTATACAATAAAACTTGCGTTTCGATAGAAGCAAAAGCAAGCATTGATAGAGGAATTGCAACAACAGAAATGGAAAATGGAATAATGGGTCCAAGGGATGCTTTTAATGAAAACTTTAATACCAATTTAGGGCTCATTCGAAGAAGATTAAGGTCTAGTGATTTATATACGAAAACTTTTTTCATTGGTGAAAAGTCACAAACAAAACTTGCTCTTTTATATATGAATTCCATTGCCCTATCCAAAAATGTCAAAGAAACGCTTGAGAAAATTCAAAAAATAAAAACGGATGGTGTTTTAGATATTACTTATTTAAAAAGATATCTGAAAGAAAAGAATACGATTTTTCCTACAATGATGACGACTGAACGACCTGATAAAAGTGCGATGGCTCTTCTTGAAGGAAAAATTGTAATTTTACTAGACAATAGTCCTTATGCTTTAATTCTTCCCTCTTTTTTTATTGATTTTTTTCATACTCCTGATGATTATTACCAAAAAAATACCACCATTTCTTTTATAAGACTGATTAGACTGATGGCATTTTTCATTTCCATTTTTCTTCCTGCTTTCTATATCGCATCCATTACTCATAATCAAGATGCTCTTCCAATAGAATTGTTGATTTCCTTTATATTTCAAAGAAGAAAAGTACCTTTTTCTGTTTTAATGGAAGCGCTTTTCATGAGTATTTCTTTTGAAATCTTAAGAGAAAGTGACCTAAGAAAGCCGAGTGTTTCTGGAACAGCTATTTCCATATTAGGTGGACTGATTTTAGGAGAAGCTGCAGTGAGTGCAGGACTGATTTCGCCAATTATGATTATTGTCATTTCTTTATCTGCCATTTCAGGACTTGCATTCTCATCTATTGAAATGACTGCCTGTATTCGTTTTTTCAGATTTCTGTTAATGTTTTTATCAATGGGCTTTGGTACTTTTGGAATTTATATAGGAATTTTAATTTTATTGTCTTCACTTTTATCAACTAGAACATTATCACTTCCTTATCTTGCTCCTTTTAGTCCCTTAATTAAAAGTGAGATACAAGATAGCCTCATAAAGTGGAAGACGAAAGCACCTAGAACAAGAAATCCGCTTCTTACCAACAATAAAGAAAGGGGAAATTAAATGAAAAAGTATATCTTTGTTTTGACTCTTTTGTTTACTTTATCAGGTTGTAGTCGTTATTTGGACGTCAATCAATTAGGTCTTGTGGAAATCATGGTTTTTACTAAAGAAGAAGACTTCAAAGAAATAGTATCCCTTACATATCCTACCAAAAGCGAAGAAAAAAATATCGTTTTATCAAGTACAGGTACTTCTTTAGGGGATACTCATTTAAAACTACAAAATCAGATAGAAGCAAAACTCTACTTTGACCAAAATCAAATTCTTTTACTCAATCAAAAAATCATTGAAGAAAATATTGATGACTTAATCTCCTTTCTTTTTTCTAATTTCAAACACCCAACATGGCTCATTTTTCTGTGTGATGACTGCGAAAATATCTTAAAACAAGAAAAAAATCATGTTTTTTATGAGAACTTTGTCAAAAAAGAGCATCTTAGAAGTGGAGCGATGGGAATTACTTCTTTTCCAGACTTTGCATCCTACTATTTAGAAGATACCTTAACTGCTTATCTTCCCTACATTCAAAAAAACAAGAAAAAAGTAGAGCTTACTTCTTTGATGGCTTTTACTCCTCAAAAAAAATGGGTAGAATTTTCTATGGAAGAAGCAAAAATCTTTGATTTGTTAAAGCAAAAAATTGATACTTTAGAAGAAAAAATAACGGTTGAAAAGGAAAATCTTTCACTTTCCCTCCACCATTTAAGTACCAACTTTCAAATCAAAGATGAAGATATCTTCATTCAAATTAGTGGAACTTATCAGAACAATGACATTACAAAAAAGAAAGAAAACCAAATTGAAAAAGCACTTGAAAATACTCTATCAAAGCAAATCAAACAATTTCTAAAGAAGGAACAAGAAGAAAAAGTGGACTTGTTAAATTTGACCCATCTTTATTATCTAAAAGAGAAAAATCTGGAAACTGCAAAAGAAAAAGCATCTCAAGCAAACTTTAAAATTCAGTTTCATTTCAAAAAGGAGGAACAATAAAATGAATGATTTTAAGTATAGTGCTCATCAAATAGGAACAGTAATTTTCTTTTTAACTCGCACTTCTTTTACCATTTTTGGATATTCTTTTTTCTTTCAAAATGCTAAAAACAATACTTCTTTTTTATTTCTTCTTATCGCAAGTATTTGTGCTTTTTTGTTTTATCAATTGTTGAAACTAAGGAAAAAGAAAAATATTCTCTTACAAGCTTCTATAAAGCCTAAGAAAATTTTGTTCCTGTTTGTAGCTCTTTTCTTTTATATCTTACTTTCTAGGGAACTTATTCATTTCATTCAAAAAACCATGATTGACCTTCCTTCTTTTCTTTTATTTGTTCTATATCTTTATATTTCATATTTGCTTTCCAAAAGAAGGCTTCATTCTATCGCAGGAATTTCACAATTTCTCTTTTTTATCTTTCTTTTGTTTTTTATCGTCACCTTATTAGGAGGGCTTTCTTTAATCAATTTTGATTTTCTTTCTCCTCTTGTTCTTTCTAATAAAGTATTGTTCTTACAAAATAGTATCTTTCTGTTTCTCTTTCTCATGCCTTCTTTTATTTTCATCAGTTTTCTTCCACATCAAGCTATCCAAAATCAAAAAGAGCAAGAAAAAATTATCTTTTCTTACTTTATACTAGGCTGTCTTTCTATCTTTTTAGAATTTCTTTTAATCAAACTTACTTTAGGAAATCAACTTGCGATGCACTATTCCTACCCTCTTTTTTCACTCATTTCAAGAGTTTCTAGTTTTCTTATTTTAAATCGTTTTTTCTTTTTATTTACTTTCTGTTTACTCTTTGACAGTACCATTAGTTTAAGTCTTTTATTTTATAGCATTCTTTTTCTAACTAAAGACTGTTATCTTTCTTTTTCAAATAAAGTTCTTCACCTTTTTGAAGCTTCACAAAGTAAGTATCATTCCGAGGACATTTGAAAAGCAAAGTATAAGAAGGTTCTTTCGAAGATATATCTTCTTGATAAGAAAGTGTTATTGCTCCACTTACGAAAGGTCTAGGATTTAAGAATTCATTTTTACTATTCTTAACTTCTACATGGACATGAGTTCCATAATCTTTATCAGTAAGAGGTTTGTTGGATAAAACAACTCCTGTGTTTCCTTGTGTTCCAAGAATTTTTTCATCTTGAATAATCTCTCCTTTTTGAACATAAATTTCTCCCAAATGATAAAGTCCTATTTGATAAGTTTCATTTTGATAGACACCCTCTAATAGAATAGAATTCCCACCTAATTCTTCTTTGGGGACCAATATACTTTTTCCTGCTAAGGTAAGGCACTGATATCCATTTCCTTTTTTCCAACTATTTTGATTAGAAATAAAAGTATTATAGTCAATAGTATCCTCATAATTTTTATATTTTTGAACCACTTCAATGACTTTATAACTTCCTCTTAAGGATAGAGGAGAAGATAATACTCCTGCATAATCTTCAGCTGTTTGATGCTCTTGATAAGAAAGAGTAACAACTCGGCTACTTCCTACATAGTTCATTTGATATCCTCCCTTTTAATCTCATTTTCTTTTGGAAGAGAAACTGTATCATTTTGAGTAATAGAAGTAGGCTTATAAGTAATAATGTTTTGCTTTTTTAAAGTTTCATATAAAGTTGGAGCTCCAATAAAACCAAAAATAGAAACCCATATTGCTTCTTTGAAAGTAGTTTGATAAAACATTCTTGTAAAAGGAATACCCATTACAAAAGAAAATAATAAATTTAAAAACCAAATTTGCCACTTATAATGAAAGATTTTACTTTTCTTAATCTTTTGAATGAGAGCCATTAGAAAAACAGAAAATGTAACACTAATCATTAAGAGTTCTAAAAGTCGATCACTCACTAAAATATCTAACATGAAAAATTCCTCCTAGTATTTTATATGCAATAGACTTTTTTTGACATAATGAAAAAGGCACAAAAAAAGAAATATCTTTTGAGATACTTCTTAACCTTTTAAAATACTACAAGAATAGCCTATACTTTCAAAGTAAGCTTGTTGTTCATCAATTCCTTGAAAATAGTTTTTATAAGTAGAGCCTTCTTCAAAGTTACTAGCAGCTTGCTTCGTAATGACAAGCCTTGTTTCATTCTCACTATCTTCTGTTTCGATACCTGGAATTGCTTTTAAAATGTTGATTTCTTCTTGAATTACAGAATCTGAAACAGGTACAGTAGGTTGTTCTGGTGTTGTGGTAGCATCTGGAGTTTGAACTTGGGTATTATCTTGTACAGGAGCTTGATCAGGTGTTACCTGAGTTTCTGTATCTGTAATAGGAGAAGTTCGATAAACAAACGTTACACGCTCTAAGTCATCTCTATAAGCACTATTTACAGAAATATTATACTGAGTAAGGTCGGTAGTAACACTTCTTCGACACATTAGAGCTGTGACTGCTTTTACTTTTGGAGTTGTTTCTTCCTCATCTTTTAAAGCTACTCTAAAAATAGGAGGAAGAGCTATTACTAAAACAAGTAAAAACATAGCAATATAAACTAGGAGTGCTTGAACATCAATATTTTTTTTCTCTTTCATAATGTTTCAATCTCCTCTTCGTCTTCCATTGCCTTACTCTCATATAATTGACTTCCATATTTTAAAGTTTTTAAAAACTTCCATATAAAAGCAAGTAAGAAAATAAATGGAATAATTGGGAAACAACAGAACAATGTATATAATGTTTGATTACTAACAATTAAACCTTGTACTTCTACTCTTTTTACAAGTGCCATGATAAAGCCTAAAGACACAGATAACAATACCGCACCAAATAAAATACCAATTACACTACTCCAAAAAGAAATGACATAATTTTTTTCTCTTTGATCTTTGTTTCTCATTTTAGCCGAATAGATAAAAACAAATAATCCATATAACACTAATGTTACAAGAAGTGGTATCAATACCATGTATATAACCTCATTCACCCCTGATAAAGAATAAAATATTTGCATCTTTATCACCCTATTATTACTATATCATAGTTTATTTTGTTTTTCAATTTTACTTTGCGAAGATTTTAGAAATATTTTTATGGTTGTCGTCTAAATTGATAATCTTTGGATAGCTTTTTCACTTAAGCCTGTCACTCTTGTTATTGTTGGGATATCTATATTCTCTTTCAGCATATTTCTCGCAACATTATTTTTTTCTCTTGCTTCTCCTTCTTCAAATGCCTCGCGTCGAAGAATGTTCTCATTTATCTTTTGTTTCTCTTCCATTGTAAATAGTGGTCTATATCTTTCTTCACTATTTAA
>CANQWT010000008.1 GCA_947627635.1 uncultured Bacilli bacterium | reverse complement strand
AAGAAAAACAAGAAGTTACAGAAAATATGATACGACAAGAAGCTATGAAAAAGGGCGAAGCGAAAGGAGAACGTCGAGAAAAGACCAATGTAGCAAGAAATATGTTAAGGGAGAATATGGATATTTCAACCATAACAAGAGTGACAGGCTTAAGTGAAAAAGCTATTCAAAGATTATCCGTTTAATGTTAAACTAGTGTTGGATAGACGAAGAACGGTGATGACACATGGATGGTGAATACGACCAACCCATGGATGATCCGTGGTGGTCGTGCTGAGAATGAAGCTAACGCAGGTGTTTTCACATTCAACAACACAAATGGTAATGTGAACAACAATGTTTCGTTCCGCCAAGTATGATTACAAAAGAAAAATTTATTTTTGTAAAGTCTATTTCAAATAAAAGAAAAGTAGGATGAGTAGAGACGAAAATCCTACTTTTTCTATTTTCTTTTGCATTTCGCTATTTAGTTTTTGACATTTTAAAAATAGGTAGTGTATAATGAACAATAGGAGGATAACAATATGGGGAAGATTTATACTGGAATTGAACTTGGTTCTTCTAAAATAAAAGTGTTAGTTCTTGAAGCAATTAAAAATAGCTTTTATGTTTTATCATCTGTTGTCGTACCAACAAAAGGAATTAAGAAGAAAGAAATTGTTGACCCTAGAGAAAGTATAACGGCTTTACAAACAGCTATTAAGAAATCCGAAGAACAATTGGGCATGAAGATTGAAGAAGCAATTTTAGTTATTCCTCCATTAGAAGCTACTTTTTCCATGGAAAAGGGTTCTATTGAATTTGAAAAAGCAGTAAGTGGTTATGATTTAAAAGCAGTCTTAAAACAAGCAGTTTTTAAAAAACATCCTGTAAATGAAGAAATTGTAAACGTATTTCCAATCTCTTTTAGCGTTGATGATGGTCCTAATGTTTTAGACCCAAAGGGAACAGAAGGTCATACTTTATCAACCAAAGTTGTAATGGCTACAATGCCTAAGGAAATTCTTTATTCCTATATTCAAGTGGTCAAGTCTCTTGGAATTAAAGTAGTTGATACTATTCTTGCTCCACAAGCGGATTATCAGACTTGTGAGACGAAAGATTTTAATCGTAAAATGGGTGCAATTATCAACATTGGTGAAGAAACATCAACAGTTTCCATTTATAATAAAGGCATTATCATTAAAAATGAAATGATTAAAGGTGGAAGCTTATATGTTGATAAGGACTTATCCTTTATTTATAAAGTTGATTTAAAAGCAGCAAGAAAAATTAAAGAGACTTTTGCGATTACAGCATCTCGCTATGCCGATAATAATGAATGGATGGAAATAGAAACTCAAGAAGGAAAAACCTTACAAATCAATCAAACAGAAACTTCTAAAATTATAGAAGCACGTCTTACTGAAATACTAAAACTTGCGAAAAGTGCAATAAATAACTTAACAAAACGTGAAATAAGTTATATAATCATATTAGGTGGTATAAGCGAGCTCGCTGGATTTGCCTATTTGGTCGAAGATTTATTTGGCTCTAAGGCAAGCGTTTGGAATATGAATGTACTAGGAGCAAGGCACAATCAATTTTCAACAGTCTTTGGAAGTTGTAAGTATTATCATCAAAAATGTACCTTTCAAGAAGAGGAAGGCAGTATGTTTACGGAAGAAGCTCAAAACAATTTGTTGTCGTTAAAAAAGAAAGGTAACATAGGAAGCGAAATAAGTCTCAATAAATTTTTTGGACATTTTTTAGATAATTAGGGAGGATATCGTATGGTAAATGGATTAGAAATGGACCAGCTAGCAAAGATTAAGGTCATTGGTCTAGGTGGTGGCGGTGGAAATGCTGTCAACAGAATGGTAGAATCAGGAGTTAAAGGCGTTGAATTTATTGTTGCGAATACAGATTTGCAAGTTTTAAATAATTCAAAAGCAGATGTAAAAATCCAAATTGGAGCATCACTAACAGATGGTTTAGGTGCAGGTGCATCTCCTGATATTGGAAGAGAAGCTGCAGTTGAGTCTAAAAAGGAAATCGAAGATGCTTTAAGTGGGGCAGATATGGTGTTCATCACTTGTGGTATGGGTGGTGGAACCGGAACAGGTGCTGCTCCTGTTGTTGCAGAAATTGCTCAAGCTCTTGGAGCTTTAACTGTTGCAATTGTTACAAAACCATTCACTTTTGAAGGAAAAAGAAGAATGCAAAATGCCCTTCAAGGTCTTGAAGACTTAAAGAAACACGTTGATACTTTAATTGTCATTCCAAATGATAGATTAAGAGAAATTATTGATAAAACAACTCCTATGCTTGAAGCATTCAAAGAGGTTGACAATGTTTTAAGACGTGGTGTTCAGTCTATCTCAGATTTAATTGCTGTTGTAGGACTTGTCAATTTGGATTTTGCCGATGTAAAAGCAGTCATGAAAGATTCTGGAAATGCTATTATTGGAATTGGAATTGGTATGGGAGAAGACCGAGCTATTGAAGCTGCGAAGCAAGCAGTATCTAGCCCACTTTTGGAGACATCTATTTCTGGAGCAACAGATGCTATTATCAACATTACAGGTGGTGTTAATTTAACATTGTTTGAAGCAGAACAAGCTGCTGAAGTAGTTCGTGCAGCAGCAAACACAGATATCAATACAATTTTTGGCTCAGTCATCAATGAAAACTTATCTGATGAAGTAATCGTTACGGTAATTGCTACAGGTTTTGATAAAAGCACAAGACAAAAAGAGCAAACTCAACAACCTATCTTCTCTAATGTTGCTCAAGCAGCTCCACAAAGAAGAGCAAGACAGGATATTGAATTTGACTACATTGCTACAGAGCCAAAAGCGCCAGCTCCTGTTATTGATACAGATGATAGTGACAATGATGGAGACTATGATTTTCCTCCATTCTTAAGAGATAAAAACTTTTAAAAATTAGAAATGGCAATTTTAAAATTGTCTTTTTCTTTCGAAATATTTGGATGTAAAGTCTAAAAAAATTTGTATAGGATAGTAAAATCTTTCATAATTATTTGATATAATTAAGAAGATAGGAGTGATTTTATGTACGTAGAAAGAAAATCCAAATGGAAAGTTATTATTGTAGTAATTGTACTATTGATCCTTTCAGGAGTAGCCTATTATGGTGTTAGTCGTTATTTAAAAGAAGAAGCTGAAAGAAAAAAAGAAACTGAAAAAGAGGTAAAAGAAGAGATAGTAGAACAAGAGTTATCAGAAGCTCAAAAAAATTCTGTTCTTACTAAAATCAATTTCTATGATGGAATGTTACCTTATGGTGCGTTTGATAAAACGAATTTAAATCATGAACAAGCCCTTCGTTTTATAGATTCAATTCGAGATACAGAATATGTTGATTTTACAAAAGGGGTTTCTCTTACTAAAGTCAATGAGATTTTAGGACGATACTTTGGAGAAAATACACATTTTAGTGAAGCAGAGACAACTTGTCAAGACCAGGAAACTTGTTTCTTCTATGATCAAGAAAACACACAATTTTTAAAGATGAATGTTGATACTTATCCATATAAAACTTATAATATTTTTGTATCAGGAACTCAAAACAAGGAAACAAAGGATATTAAAGTACAAGTTCGACAACTTTACTATGTTGATGAAGGTTTCCAATTTTATAATAGTGTTGAAGCTATTGCTGGAGGACAAGCTCCACTATTCGATTTGAATGCAATTTATGCTAAGATTTTTCTACAAACTCCTGAATATAGTAATGCAATAAATGAACAGGTTAAAGCAAATGAGGCAAACATTCCTCTACTAACTTATTATTTTGTATATCAGTCAGGTAGTTATGTCTTAGAAAAAGTAGAGAAATAAATTTTCTATAAAACTTATTTAATTTAATCAATAAAGTATGGTTGTATCCCATGCTTTTTCTTATGCTAAATTTTCATAAATCGGGGGGGGTACTTTTAATGATATATAATGACACTAGGATGGTGTCATATGAGAACATTAAAGTTATTTCTAAAAAGAATGAAGATAGAAAAAAGTTATTTAATTGTAATAGCAATATTAAGCATTTTCATAGTAGTGGGATACTTTAGTTATGCTATGTTCACAGTAAGTAGTGAACAGAAAGAAGCCATAAGAATTATTACTGGAACCCTAACAGGAGAGTTGAAAGTTGATAATGTAGAGACAGACAAGTTAGTAGTAAATCAAGGAGAAACCAAAGAGTTTACAATTACCTTAAAAAATAATAATGATAGGACTGCAAGATATCTCCTTTATTATATAGGAACATTCCCAAATAATTTAGAAATAGGATATATAGTTGGAAATGCACTTCAAATACCACCTGAAGATAAAGGAAGAAAGATAGATAAAGATATAACAGAAACATACAAAATAAGAGTAAGAAATAAAACTGAAAGTAGTCAAACAATACAACTCAAATTAGACGTTGGATTAGAAAAATTTGATTTAAATATTCCAAGTAATGGACATTTATTTGAAGAAACAAAATTTACAATACCAGAAGATATACCAATGAAAGAATACATTAACGAAGAGAACACGGGATATAATGACGAAACAAAAGATAAAATGTTTATCTATCACCATGAAGCAGGAAGCCAGCAAACAGATTGGACTTATGATGATTTAACGGATTATAGATATATAGGAACTGATCCGAACAATTATGTAACTTTTAATGGAGAAAAAGCTGGGTGGAGGATTATTGGAGTATTTACAGTCGAAAATGAAAAAGGAGAGAAAGAACAAAGAATAAAACTCATAAAAAATAGTCCTCTAAAAACAAGCACTGGTAAAATCATTTCATTAGATAACAAGCAAAGTGGTGTAGGTTCTTCAGAAAGTAATTACGGAAGTAATAACTGGACGGATGCAAGACTAATGATGCTACTAAATCCTGGATATGAAACTAATCCTCTTGCCTCAGATGGAAAAGGAAGCCTCTATTGGGAGAGTGAAAGCGGAAAATGTCCACGAGGCAATTTGGAAGAAAATGAAAGTGAAACTGTGGACTGTGATTTCACAAATACTGGATTAACAACTGAAGCTCAAAAAATGATAGGAGATACAAAGTGGTATTTGGGTGCTTGTAGTACTAATCAGACTAAAACAAATAAACTTTATGAATGTGAGCATGGAACAATTACATGTAAAACAAATGGAACTTGTACAAGTGAAAGATCTATATCATGGCTTGGAAAAGTAGGACTAATTTATCCAAGTGACTACGGTTATGCAACAAGTGAAACTGCATGCTTAACTCAAAAATCAGAACAATATAATACAAATCCATGCAGAAATAATGACTGGATATTTAAAAGTATAAATCCAATAAATAATGATACTTTTCAATGGACTATTACACCATCATCTGTCAATATGGCTCATGTGTTCTTTGTGTCAGCTAATGGAGAAATAAATAGTCATAGTGCCTACAGTACACGTACTACTGTAAGGCCTGTTGTATATCTAAAATCCAATGTTCAACTTAGTGGTACTGGAACCAAAGAAGACCCATTCGTCTTCACATTATAAAAAAACATTCTGACAAAAAAAGAAGCAATATCTTCCTTTTTTGTTTTCTTTTTGATAAAATATATTTAGATAGAAAAGAGGATAAAAAATGAAGGTAAAGCAAATTATTACAGGTACACTAGATGAAAATTGTTATCTTTTATTTCAAGATGATGTGTGTTTAGTAGTAGACCCGGGTGATGAATATAACAAAATCAAGGAAGCTATTGGAACTAAAAAAGTAGTTGGTGTTTTAATTACTCATGCTCATTTTGACCATATTGGGGCACTTCGTAATTTTTTAACTAAAAAAAGTATTAAAGTCTTTAAGAAAAGTAATGTCGAAGATGGTAAGACCTATGAAGTAGGACCTTTTCAATTTGAAGCTTTATACACTCCAGGACATAGTAGTGATTCTGTTTCTTACTATTTTAAAGAAGAAAACTTTATGTTCACTGGTGACTTTATATTCAAAGATACAGTAGGAAGGGTAGATTTACCAACGGGTAGTGAAAAAGATATGCAACAGTCTATTGCTCGTATTAAGCAAATAGAAGAGGATGTAACCCTTTATCCAGGTCATGGTGAAATCACTTCACTTGCTTTAGAGAAAAAGAATAATTTTTATTTTTAGAAAAGAGGTTTTAGTATGTATTGGGATTTAGTTGTCTTTATAGTACTCATTGTTTTAGTACTCATGTTTTTTAAAAATTTTTCAAGCTTTGTCTATTTTATGGCTATCTTTGATATTTTGCTTCGCATCTTAACATTCTTTAAAAATAATTTGCCTCTTCCAGATGTCGCAGCTTTAATTGATAAATATATTCCAGAAAGTGTCATTGGCATGATAGGAAGATATACAAGTGGCACAATTTACTATATTCTAGTGTGGGCATTTGTAATCATCATGATTATTTTTGAAGTTTACTTGATAAAATTCTTTATGAAAAAACGTAAATTTTAAAAAGACTTTCCTTGAATGAAAAGGTTACTTAGAGTAATCTTTTTTTTATGTCTAAAAAATAGGACTTGACTTTTCTGTACATACTGTATATATTTGATATATACAGGAAGTGATGATATGGAAATTATAATTAGTAATTCTAGTGGTGTTCCCATTTATGAACAGATTAAAGAACAAATCAAGACAAAGATTTTAAATGGAGAATTACAAAGTGGTGAGTGTCTTCCATCAATACGAAGTCTTGCGAAAGATTTAAAATGTAGTGTAATTACTACCAAAAATGCATATGAGGAATTACAAAAAGAAGGGTATGTTACAACCATTCCAGCAAAAGGATTTTATGTCGCACATATTAGTCAAGAACTTTTAAGAGAAGAACAACTTCAAAAGATAGAAAACTTATTGGTTACTTCTATTCTTCTTGCCAAAGCAAACAAGATTAGTAAGAAAAAATTATTAGAAATCATAGAGATTTTATATGAGGAGGATGAATAATGGAAGCAATACTTGAAGTTAAAAATCTAAGTAAAAAGTACGAGAACTTTACTTTAAACAATATTAGTTTTTCACTCCCACAGGGAATGATTATGGGGTTTATTGGTGAAAATGGTTCAGGAAAAACAACAACGATTAAAGCAATTTTAAATTTAATTCACAAGTCTTCTGGTGAAATTGAAATTTTAGGACAAAGTCAAGACACTCATTTTGATACCGTTCAAAAAGAAATTGGTGTTGTGTTAGATGATATGTTTTTTCCTGAGATTTTATCCGCAAAAGAAATTGATTTGATTATGAAAGATACTTATGAGACTTGGGATAGTACTTATTTTTATAAACTTTTAAAGGAGTTTTCTATAAGCCCTATGCAACAGATTAAAACATTATCCAAAGGAATGCGAAAAAAACTAGAAATCATCACAGCTTTAGCCCATCATCCAAAACTTTTAATTTGTGATGAACCGACAAATGGCCTTGACCCAATTGCTAGAGACGAAATCCTTAGATTGTTTCAAGAATTCATTGAAGATGGCACTCATTCCATATTCTTATCCAGTCATATCACTTCTGATTTAGAACATATCGCAGACTATATTACGTTCATTCATCAAGGACAAATTCTCCTTTCAAAAACAAGAGATGAAATTATGGATAAGTTTGCCATTGCAAAGTGTAGTGAAAATACATGGAAACAAATCAATCAAAAGGATTATTTAAGCTATAAGAAAGAAAAATACTTTTATGAAGTATTGGTAGAAGATAAAAAAGCTTTTCAAAAGAAATACAACTGTGAAGTTTTAGATACTATTACTTTAGATGAGTTAATGTTATTGATGATTAAAGGAGATGATTTAAAATGTTAGGGCTTATTAAGAAAGATTTTCTTCTTTTGAAAAACAGTAGTAAAAGTTATTTACTAGTTCTTCTCATCTATCTTTTTCTAGGATTTATAGGCGAAATGGACTTTTCTTTTATCCTTCCATTTATGAGTGTTTTACTCATGATGATGACATTTAGTTATGATACTTTTAATCATTGGGATAGCTATGTTGCAACATTTCCCAAAGGTAGAGCAGGCAGTGTGAGAGCAAAATATATTACAACCCTCATTCTAATTTTACTGACGAGCTTGATAACGTTCTTTTTCCAAGTGATTTTGATTTGTATCAAAAAGCAACCACTAGAGCTTGTGCTTCTTTTAGAAAAAATGCTTGGTACAATTTTTACAACCATAACCATTCTTTGCATCTCTTATCCTGCCATCTATAAATTTGGTCTTGAAAAAGCAAGAATTGGTATCTTCCTAGTTGTTTTTGTATTAGCTTTTGCAGTACAGGCACTTGCAAGTGCTATAGATTTGAATCAAATCCTTAATGGTTTGGCATTCTTTAAAAATATTTGGGTACCAACCCTCATTCTCTTATCTCTTATAATCCTTGCTCTTTCTTATTTTATTTCACTCAAAGTATATTCCAAGAAGGAACTGTAAGAGAAAACCCTATAAAAAATGATTTGAAACTAAATGAATAGTCGTTCAAACCATTTTTTTATTTGTTCAAATAATTCTTCTAAAGTCACAGTACTTTCCCCTCGAAAGTATCTTACAATTTCTATCATAATCCCATTCATAAAAAAGGATATTGTAAGATTTTTAGCATCACTATTCATCGTTATTCCTAAAGCATCCTTGATTTTTCTACTAGCAATAATCTTAAGCTTTTCTAAAAAGAAAAGAGTATCATTGGACGTTAATAGTAATCGATAAGTTTCTTCATTTTCCTTTAGGCAAGTATAGAGTGTATTAAAATAATTTAAGATATCATCTTTTGAATAAAGCTTTAAATCATCACTACATAAAAGTTCAATTGTTTGCATTTGATACTCATTCGCAACTTGGTCAAGATTATCATAATGCGTATAAAAAGTACTTCTTGTAATATCAGCTTTTTCTACAAGCTCTTTGACCGTAATTTTATCAAGACACTTCTTCTCATGAATTAAAGTGACAAGAGCTTTTTTAATTCGTTCTCTTGTTTTGATAGAAGAAGAATTTAGACATTGAACTTTCATTTCTTTCAACTCCTTTTAAAACAAAGCTTATTATACCACAAAAAGATAAATAATAAAACATTTTTAACAATTGTGTCTAAATTTAGACACTTTTTGAATATTTATACTTCCATTTCAACAGTGTGCTTAATATAATGTAGTGTGGACTTGAAAAGAGGGAAGACGTAATGATGAAAAAAATAACAGATTTTATTATTGATAAACGATATTTAATTTTATGTATTTTTATACTTTTGACAGGAGTATCTCTATATTTTTCAAATTCTGTCAAAATCAACTATGATATTTCTAAATACTTGCTAGATACTTCAAAAACAAGAATTGGTATGGATAAAATGGAAGAAGCTTTTAAAGGGATAGACGAGTGTAGTTTAAATATTATGTTTAAAGACTTAAAAGCAAAGGAAAAGGAAATCATTAAAGAAGAACTAGAAGGAATAGAACATGTCAAAAAAGTTGATTATGACAAGACTGAAGACTACAACAAAGGCAATAATACGCTTTATGTTCTAACCATCGAAGGGAAAGAAGATGAATCTATTGCCAAAAAAGTTTATAATACCATCATCAAAAAGTATCAAGATTATGAATTTTATACAAGTGGGGAAGTTGATGAGTGTAATAAAACAGTATTATCTATTTGGATTGTTGCCCTTGCAGTCTTCTGTGCTTTAATCATTTTGATAATCATGTGTTCTTCTTATGTAGAACCATTCTTATTCTTAATAACTATTTTGATGGCTGTGGTCCTCAATAAAGGAACCAATATCTTCTTTCCTAGTATTTCTCATATTACAAACTCTATTTCTGCGATATTACAAATGGCTTTATCGATGGACTATTCCATTATGTTGATGAACCGATATGACCAAGAAAAGAAGAAAACACCTGATAAAGTTGTGGCAATGAAACAAGCACTTCATCAAGCATTCCAGTCTATTTCTAGTAGTTCTATTACGACCATTGTAGGACTTTTAGCGCTTGTTTTCATGAGCTTTAAAATTGGAAAAGACTTAGGTTTCATTTTAGCTAAAGGTGTTTTATTTAGCCTAATTTGTATTTTCTTTGTCCTTCCCGCACTCATTTTAATGTTTGATAAGCAAATTGAGAAGACCAAAAAGAAAAGCCCTGCATTAAAGCTCACTTCTCTTGGAAAAATGAGTTATCGCTTTCGCTTCCTATCACTTCCACTATTACTTCTTGTTTTTGTAGGAAGCTTCCTATTGAAAGGAAATTTAAAAATTGACTATACGGACCGTCAGTCAGATGAGATTTCTAAAGTTTTCCAAGAAAATAATCAAATGGCAATTGTCTATAATAATAAGGAAGAAGAAAAAATTAGAAAGTATCTCGATAAACTCGAACAAGATGAAGACTTCAAAGAAGTTTTAGGCTATGGCAATACCATTGATGAGCGTTTAACTTATAAGGATTTAAAACAACAACTGAAAGATTTAGGTTCTAATGTAGAAGTCGATGATTACTTATTAAAAATCATTTATTATAACTATTATAATCAGGATGAGACCCAAACCAAAATGACTTTCGAACAGTTTATTGATTTTATTGAACAAGAAGCTTTAACAAATCCTAAGACCAGTAAAGAAATTGACGAAGCTACAAGACAGGATATTACTCGTTTAAAAAACTTTGTCTTGACAAATGAGAGGACTAGAGCAAGAAGTCAGGAAGAGTTTTCAAAACTCCTTGAAATTGATAACGACAGTCAGGAAGAGTTGATGATTTATTACTTGAGCTTAAATCATGATACAAAACTCTCACTCAAATCCTTCATTGAATTTATAAATCATAATGTTTTAACGAATGAAAAGTATGCAGGAAGAATTTCTAAAGAAGCAAGAGGCCAGATAGAAAGACTAAGTCCTTTCCTTGTAGAAGAACAGTTAACTGAGGCAAAAGATTTTTCTTCGATGGCAAAGTTCTTTGGACTGGATGAAGAACTTGTTAGACAAATCTATCAATATTATGTTTCTCTCAATTTCGAAGAACCAACACTGACCATTCAAGATTTTTCTAGCTTTGTTTTAGAAACTGTTGCTAAAAATCCTTCTTACCAAAGCTTATTAGATACAAAAACGCAAACGCAGATGAAACTCTTATCGACCTTCAGTAATGTGAAGACCATTCAAAGAGAAATGACTACTAGTGAAATTTCTACTCTTTTTGAAATGAGTGAAGAGAAGGTAAAAGAACTATTACTTTTAAAAGAGCTAGAGCAAGAAAATACGAACACTCATACAGTAATGGACTTTTTGAATGGACTTTTAGAAGTCCAAGAAAAGACAACGTATTTAGAAGACTTTGATACAACTCTATTGGAAGAACTCAAACAAAATCAAACACTTTTAAGTGATACAACAGAGTATGATTACACGTCTCTTGCAAGCCTTTTAAATTTGGATAGAAAGCAAATCAATCAACTCTATCATTTCATCGATTTAGTAAGAGGACAACTATCTTTACAAACTACTCCATCTCAATTTGTTAACGACTTATTAACTTTAGAAACTAATAAGTTCATAGAGCTTGATGATGCGACTGTTTTAAAACTTCAGTTCCTTGAAAAGATAATGACTTCTGCGGAAAATAATCAAAGCTTTAGTGCCAAAGATTTATCAGCTTTCTTAGAAGCTGATGAGGTAACATTTGAAAAGATTTACACCCTTTATAAGACTATGAATAACACCACGGTCTTAACACCTTTAGAGTTCATTGACTTTATTTTGGATAACAAAGATGCTTCCGTATTTCAAAATGCTTTAACAGGCTCTATGCTGAAGGAACTTACTTGGGTAAGAACAATTATTACAAGTGTCTTAGAAAATCAAAAATATGATAGTACATCTTTAGCCAACTTACTTGGACTAGATAGAGAAAGTGTTCAGTTATTATATGGACTATATTGTTATCAGTACCGTTCTACAGAGAAGTTCGCATCTTTAGAAGAGTTTGTTGATTTTTTACTCAATACTGTTGCAACAAACGAAGCTTATCAAGATAAATTTACTCCAAACAAGTTGAGTAAACTTCAAACAGCTCAGGCAATTATGAAAGCTAGTCAAAATCATGTGTGTTATACTTCCAAAGAAATCTTTGCAATTTTATCGACACTTTCTAATACGGTAGAGAAAAACTTAATTGATGTACTCTATACTTATTATGGAAGCTCTCGAAACTATCACGAAGAATGGATGATGACTATTCAAGAATTTGTAACTTATTTAAATCAGACCATTTTAAAAGATGAACGATATCAAGATTTTATAGATGGCACGATGCGAAAGGATATTACTGATGCGAAGAAGACCGTTTTAGATGCGAAAAAGCAATTAGTGGGAAAAGAGTATTCAAGAATTGTGTTAAATACCAATTTGAATGTTGAAAGCAAGAGGCTATTTAAGAAAATAGATACGCTGGAAAAACTTCTAAAAAAAGAGATGCAGGAATTTTATATCATTGGAAACTCACCAATGGCAAATGAAATGCAAAAGACGTTTAATAATGAACTCAACTTGATAACCATTATCACAATGCTTGCAATTTTCATTGTGGTAGCCTTGACCTTTAAGTCGCTTATTATTCCTTTGATTTTAGT
This sequence comes from uncultured Bacilli bacterium, assembly GCA_947627635.1. Classification (GTDB taxonomy): domain Bacteria; phylum Bacillota_I; class Bacilli_A; order RF39; family UBA660; genus CANQVB01. The sequence goes on along the minus strand of CANQWT010000008.1, from coordinate 20,515 downwards.
GTTTATCATTCAGTGTGCTGTTTACTTAACTATGGGAATACTTACGATTACAGGTGATAATGTCTACTTTATTGCTTTACTTATTGTTCAAAGTATTTTAATGGGTGCGACCATTGATTATGCGATTTTATATACTTCATACTATTTGGAACACCGTAAAAGTATGTCCATTAAAGATGCTGTCATATCTTCCTATAAACAGTCAGCTCATACCATTTTTACTTCTAGTTCTATTTTAATTATAGTAACTTTGATTATTGCTTGTTTTACTTCAGCAATTGCCTCTAAAATTTGTAAGACCATTTCAGAAGGAACAATTTGTTCTACCATTTTGATACTCGTCTTACTTCCTGCCATTTTAGCTTGTTGTGATAAGCTCTTTATAAAGAAAAGAAGAAAAGAGTTGTAGAAAACAATTCTTTTTTCGCATGAGATAGTTTATGTTATAATAAATTTGGAAGTGATGACTATGCGTAAAAAATTCAAACAACTCTTAAACTATAATTTTAAAACACTATTAGGGTTTGAACTTATTTATAAACTTTTGACAACGCTCATCTTTGTACCTTTGTTTTTAACATTGTTTAGTTTATTAACAAAATGGAGTGGTTATGATTACTTAACATTTGAAAATTGTATTTCCTTTTTACTTCATCCGTTTACACTTTTCTTTTTAGTTTTGTTACTCATTGTACTTACCTTTTATACATTATTAGATATTAGTACAGTCATCATTATTTTAGCCTGTTCCAATGAGAAAAAGAAAATCACGATAAAAGATGCCTTTTTAATGGCACTTTCTAAGTCACTTCAAGTCTTTCACGTTCGCAATATTTTCTTACCGTTCTTAGTTTTGTTTTTAATTCCATTTTTAAACATAGGAATATCACAGGGCTTTATTACAACCATTAAAATTCCTGAGTTTATTAAAGACTATATTTATCAAAATTCCTTCTTACTTCTTTTGTATGCTGTTTTATTTCTTGGACTTCTTTATCTATTTTTTAGATGGTTTTATGTCTTACACTACTTTGTACTTGAAAACTGTACGTTTAAAGAGGCTCGAAAAAGAAGTATCTGTTTAAGTAAAAAGCACAGAATAAAAGACTGCTTATTCTTAATACTTACACAAGTTTTAATTGCTATATTCTATATCTTTATGCTTGTTTTAGGTATCTTTATCATCGTTTTAGTTTACCAATTTTTAGGAAAAATTAAAGTGATAGAAAATCTATCAATTACTGTTGTTTGGATGCTGATTGCCATTTCTTTAATTGTCATGTTCCTTTTGACAACACCGATTAGTTATGCAATGATTAGTGTCTTATTCTATCTTCATAAAGAAGAAAAACAGGAAAAAATTATTTCTATTCCAGTAGAAGAAAAGGGTAAAACGGTTCAAAAGAAGAAGAAAATGGCACAAATTTTAAAATATGTTATCCTTGTTTTAGTTCTTCTTAGTGGTACGTTACTTACAACTTCAGTCCTCAATGGAGGATATAATATGAATATTGAATATGTAAGAACAATGGAAGTCACAGCCCATCGTGGAGCTTCTATCAAATATCCTGAAAATACAATGCTTGCTTTTCAAGGCGCGAAAAAACTAGGAGCTTCATGGGTAGAACTTGATGTGCAGCAAACCAAAGATTTAAAGCTCATTGTCCTACATGATACCAATTTAAAAAGAACTACAGGCGTCAATAAGAACACATGGGATGTAACTTATGATGAGGTTCAAAACTTAGATGCTGGAAGTTTTCTAAATCCTAAATATAAAGACGCGAGAATTCCTCTTTTAGAAGAAGTTATTCGTTATGCCAAAGAAAACCGTATCAAGTTAAACATTGAGTTAAAGCCAACAGGCAAAGAGAAACATTTTGAAGAAGATGTGGTGTCACTCATTCAAAAATATCATTTTGAAAAGAATTGTGTGATTACCTCTCAAGTCTATGAAGTCTTAGAAAAAGTTAAAAAAGCTTCTAAAAATGTTGAAACAGTTTATGTCATGAGCCTTGCTTATGGTAAGATTACAGAGCTTGATGCTGCCGACCATTTTAGTATAGAAGCATCTAGTGTCACTAGAACTTTAGTAAGACAAGTTCATAAGGCTGGAAAAGAACTTTATGTTTGGACAGTTAATACAAAAGAAAATATTCAGAAAATGATAGATTTAAACGTTGATAATATTATCACAGACAATATCACTTTAGCTAAAAATACCATTTACGAGAGTAAAACTAGCAATGTTGTACAAGAATATGTGAAATGGGTTCGTCGAATTTTAGGGTAATTCTCTCAATTTTAAGTAGACATTTTTCACCTCTTTTGTTATTATAGTAAGAAAATTCCTTTAGGGGGTGGAGTGATGAAACAACAAGATTTACCCAAGGCTCATAACAACGCAGAATTGGTAAAACAGAGTAGAGAAATCGTTTTGGAACTTAAAAAGTATGACAATCAAGTCAAACGAACTCAAATGAAAAAGTACTTTTTGATTTTGGTTGTTCTCGCACTTGTAGTTCTTTTGATTAAACTGATTTTTCATACGATAGAAATCGATATTCCTTTTGAATACCCTGAAAATAAAAGTCGTGTCTATGAAGTCAAAGTCAATGATACAATTGTGGCAGTAGAAACCCATCTGAAGCAAAAAATCTCTGTAATTCCTTATTTAGTCAATGTAAATCGCTATTATCGCAATATTGACTATATTTATGGGAATGAGAATTTTTATTATGAGTATAACCATCATCGAGGAGATTTCAAACTGAAAATCCAATCTTATAGTTGTCTTAAAAATAAGAAGCAAGTTCGTTGTAGTTTTGATGGTAGAAATCAAAAATGGGTTAAAATGAGTGATACGAAATACACCCATCTTACGATTATAAAAAAGGAGAAGAAGGATAAAGAACTTTATGATGGTAAATATATAAGTGATGTTACAAAATACATTCAAGATAAAGGTATCTATCACTTAGAAATTACGGCAAAGTATGACAATATCGAGACCAAAATTTTACTGAGAATGAACAAATTAAAAGATTATAATTAGAAAGAAAATGGATTTTCAATTCTGTCAATCAGCCTTAGAAAAGGTTGATTTTTTTTGAATGATTTTTTACAATTAAGTGGTAGATGTGAAAATATAAAAGAATATGGATGTAAATTTAGGAAAGACTATTAAAAATAGTTCAAATGGAGGAAATATGTACGATATTATTATTATAGGTGCAGGTCCTGCGGGACTTACGAGTGCTTTATATGCACTTCGTGCGAAAAAGAAAGTGTTAATGCTAGAGGCAACAGCATATGGAGGACAAATTTTAAATGCTCATCGAGTTGAAAACTATCCAGGAATTGAAAGTATTAGTGGAGTTGAGTTTGCGAAGACACTCTTTCATCAAGTTGAAAAACTAGGAGTAGAAATTCGTTTTGAACCAGCATTGCACATTAGTGAAGACAAGGAAGTTACTACAAATAAAGGAACATACAAAGGACGAAGCATCATTATTGCCACAGGTGCGAAAAACAGAAAGCTAAATCTTGATAGAGAACAAGACTTTATTGGGAAAGGTGTTTCTTATTGTGCAACTTGTGATGGACCACTTTTTAAAGATAAGGTTGTTGCTGTAAATGGTGGTGGAAATAGTGCTTTGGAAGATGCAATTTACTTATCTCAAATTGCCAAGAAAGTTTATTTAATCCATCGAAGAGACCGTTTTAGGGGAGAGGAAAAGTATGCAAAAGAACTAGAAGAATGTGAAAATGTATCGTTTGTGATGAATGCTGAAGTCAAGGCTCTATATGGTAGTTCTAAGCTAGAGAAGATTACAGTACTCAAGGAAGGAAAAGAAGAAGAATTAGAAGTTGATGGACTATTTATTGCCATTGGACAAGAGCCTAAGAATGAAATGTTTTCGAATGTCATTGATTTAGATGAGAAAGGTTATATCTTATCTCCAGATGGTGTTCATACCAAAACCCCTATGATTTATGTGGCAGGTGATAATCAAGTCAAGTTATTAAGACAGTTAACTACTGCAGTAAGTGATGGAAGTTTAGCTGCAACTGTGGCAATTAGAGAGATGAAAAATCAAGAAGAGTAAAAGTCTCTTCTTTTTATATCTTATAAATATGGAAGATGTGGTATAATAAGAAATGAGGTTAGATACTTATGAAATGGATAGAAAACGTAGACAAAGAAAAATATGAAACATTTGTAAAAAACCATCCTAAGGGACATTTCTTACAAGCTTATGCTTGGGGTGAGTTTTCAAAATGCGAAAAACACTTAACTCCACACTATGTTGGATTAGTAGATACAAAAAACAAATTGCATGCAACAGCCCTTCTTTTGGAAAAGCATCTTCCTTTAGGTTATTCTTACTTTTATATTCCAAGAGGCTTTGTTTTAGATTATCACAATCAAAAATTAGTCCGTGAATTTACGGAAAATATTAAGAAATATGTGAAGGAACATAAAGGAATTTTCTTTAAAATTGACCCTGATATTATTTATCATGAAGAGGATGCTTTAGGAAATGTTATCAAAGAAAAAGAGGATGAAGTTTATTTGTTTTTGAAGTCTCTTGGCTACAAACATTTAGGTTTTACTAAAAACTTTGAAACGATGCAACCTCGCTATTCTTTTCGAATTGATTTAACGGAAAGTTTGGAACAAATTGAAAATCGCTTTTCAAAGACAACCAAGCAACGAATTAAAAAAGCTGAGGATTTTGATGTAAAAGTTGAAATTGGAACGGAAAAAGATATCAAAACATTTTATAATCTCATGGTTCTAACAGAAAACAGAAAAGATTTTATTACGCATGATGAACAGTATTATCAGTCACTATATTCGATTTGGAATAAAGATAATTGTTGTAATTTGTTTATTGGAAGTGTAGATTTAACAAAGATTATTGCGCATCAGGAAGAAATTTTAAAAGGCTTGAAAGAAGAATTAGAAAGCTTACCGAAAGAGAACTTAAGTAAAAGTCAAAATACAAAGAAGCAAGAAATTGAAAAGAGAAAGACTAAAATTGAGGGTGATTTAGTAAGATATCAAACACTTGCTAAAGAATATTCAAGTCCTATTGTTTTAAGTGCACATTTTATTATTGAATATGGTGATAAGGCTTGGGTGCTTTATGCTGGAAATCACAATATTTTGACAGATACTTATACCAATTACAAAACTTATCAAGAGCATTTGAGGTATTGTCATGATAAGAAGCTTAAAATTTATGACCAATTTGGGACAATTGGAGATTTACAAAAAGAAAATCCTTTATTGGGACTTCATGAATTTAAGAAGAAATTTGGTGGTAATTATGTTGAATTCATTGGTGAATTTGATTATGTTATTCATCCTATTATGTATTTTGTTTTTACAAAGCTTGTACCTTTCTATCGCAATGCTGTTAAGAAGGTTGCAAAGAAAAAACGTGAACAGTAAAAAAACAATCAAAAACTTGTAGTTGTTCGATTGTTTTACAATGTACTAGTCATAGTTTTAATATAAAAGAGATCCACCTAACTCAGCAATGATTTAGGTGGTGCACAATTTGGGCAACATCCAACATAGCGAAATTGAATGTTCCTTTTTATTTTATGCAAGGTATCCTTGACACATTCATTATATCAAATAAAATATTTTGTGACAAGTCTTCTATATAAAATCCGTTCATCAGGATACATTTTTATCATGGTGTTCATGACGAGAGTCGAACTCGTGACCTCTTCCTTCGGAGGGAAGCACTCTATCCAACTGAGCTACATGAACAACTAATGAAATTGTATCTTAAAATCTAATCTTTTACAAGATATGAATTATTTTTCGAAAATAAAGCCATCCGCTAAATCTTTGTATTTAAAAATATCTTGTTCTTTAATCGTCCAAACAAAGACGAATTTTTTCTTCCTTCGCTTTTGAATGCCTTTAGAAGTAAGACCCTTCCTACTGTGAGAAATAAAGTCAACTTTCAGATAATTACTTCTTGTAAGGAAAAAATTTACAAAATGCATTGAAAGTTTATCTTGTTCTTTAACGAGAAGACCTCTAATATAATTAGATCTTTTTTTCTTAAGATAACGAAGAATTCTAAAATCAAAAGATTGAACAATAAACTTTCCATGATATGCATCTAAAAGAGGAAAGAGTTGTTCTAATAGTTCTTGATAACGTTCTGTTTTCTTGATTTCAATATTAAGGAGGACCTTACCATTTACTTGTTTTAAAACTTCTTCGAAGGTAGGAATTTTAGAGGTTGTATTTAAAAGATGAAGTTTTTTAATATCTTGATAAGTTTCATTTTGTATTTGTGCATCTTTTCCCGTCATTCTTTTTAGATTATCATCATGAAAAACAACAATTGTATTGTCTTTTAAATATTGAATATCAAGTTCAATTGCGCAGTTTTCTTCAATTGCTTTTTGAAAAGCTTCTTTTGAATTTTCTGGAATTATTGTATTATCATGAATTCCACGATGAGCAAAAGTCATATTTTTTAGGTAAGATGTGTTCCTTTTCATATAATCACCTTATTCATTATATCATGTTCTTATTCATATTAGGCGATAAAAACGTAAGACAACAACATGATAAAGTTATCTATGTATTTAATCCTATGACACAGAGTTATTGTTAGCAAAGAAAAAATGCTCTAATAATGGTGATCATAATACGAGAAAGGTTCGTTGAAAATCATTGACATACAAGTAAACTAATGTTACAAAACTGTAAGGTTAAAATCATCTGATTTATAGTATAATAATAAATAAAGCGGGGTGTATTCTATGAGTAAAATTATGATTATTGAAGATGATACCATAATCTGTAATGAACTTTCTAAACTTTTAGAAAACAACAATTATGAAACGGTTATTTTAAACGATTTTAAAAATGCTTTCAATGAAATACTAGAAGCATCTCCAGATTTAATTTTACTGGATATCAATATACCTTTTATAAATGGAAAGACACTACTCCAAAATTTAAGGAAAGTGTCTAATATTCCAGTGATTATGGTTACAAGCATCAATCAAGAAACTGATGAAGCATTATCTATTTCCTATGGAGCAGATGATTATATTACTAAACCATATAATCCTACTATTCTGCTTTTAAGAATAGGTGCAGTACTAAGAAGAACCAAAACAAATTATAATACAAATGCAAATCTATTCACTTACAAAGATTTAGAATTTGATATTACAAAAGGAACAATAAAAAAAGATAATATTGAAATCACTCTTACCAAAAATGAAATCATTATTTTTTCCTATTTACTAAATCATCAAAACAAAATCGTATCAAGAGATGAACTTATAACAGCAATTTGGGATACTGCTGATTATATTAACGATAACACTTTGACAGTGAATATCAATAGACTACGAAATAAATTAAAAGAAATAGGTTATACTGATGCAATAGATACAAGAAAAGGATTAGGGTACATTTTATCATGAACATAGGAGCATATTTAAAAGATAATTTATATAAGTTTTTTGCCTTTATCATTTGTTACGTTTTTAATTTGCTGATTTTCTTTGCGTTTAAAGTTGGAAAGCAAGTGATTTTATCCTCAACATTTTTGTATCTTATTTGTTTTTTTCTTATTTTATTCGTACCATATTTTAGAAAGAAGAAGTTTTATAATGATTTACTTGCGAACATTTCTTTGCTTGACAAAAGCTATTTGGTTTTAGAAACTTTATCAAAACCAGAATTTTATGAAGGAGAATTACTTTATCAAGCATTATATGAAATCAATAAATCTATGAATGAAAATGTAAGACTGATTGAAGAGCATTTACAAAACTTCAAGGAATATATTGAAATGTGGATTCACGAAGTTAAAATTCCACTATCTACTTTAGTGTTAATCAGCAATAATCATAAAGAACAATTTGATACAAAAACAAAATTACAATTAAAAAGATTAGAAGATTATATAGAACAAGTTCTTTATTATGCTAGATGTGAAAATGCTGAAAAAGATTATTTAATCAAAGAGATAGATTTATCCAAAGTCATTAAAAATGTAGGTCTTAAAAATATGGATGAAATACTTGAAAATAAAATCAATTTCATTGTAGAAAATGTTCAATATCAAGTATTAACAGATTCAAAATGGTTAGAATTCATTTTAGGTCAAATTATCAATAATAGTATTAAATATAAAAGAGATATTGATTATTCTTATATTAAAATAACTGTAGAAGAGCAAGAAGAACAAACAACTTTAATCATTGAAGATAACGGTATAGGAATTAAAGAATCTGATTTAAAACAAGTTTTTGATAAATCCTTTACAGGAGAAAACGGAAGAAATACAAATCAATCTACGGGAATGGGATTATTTATTGCTAAAAATATGTGTAAAAAATTAGGACATAAAATAGATATAAAATCTAAATATAATGAATATACAAAAGTTTCTATAACATTTGCTAAAAATAAATATTATGATGTTTTAAAGTAGTGTTACAAAATTGTAATGTTTTGTAAGATTAGAGATGCGACAAAATCGTTTTTATAGATTATTATTGCTTATGAAAGGAGAAACTATATGGAAAATATTTTAAAAGTTGACAAAATTGAAAAATACTATGGTAGTCGTTCATCTTTAACGAAAGCAATTGATAATTTATCTTTTGAAGTAGAAAAAGGCGAGTTTGTGGCTATTATGGGAGCATCAGGGTCAGGAAAAACAACACTTTTAAATTGTATTGGAGCAATAGATAAAGTGACTTCTGGACATATCTTTGTTGGAGGATTTGATATTACTAAGTTAAAAGGAAATGAACTCAATCGGTTTAGAAGGGAAGAGTTAGGGTTTATTTTTCAAGATTTTAATCTACTTGATACTTTAACGGCTTATGAAAATATCGCTCTTGCTTTATCAATTCAAGGCATTAGTGCATCTATCATTGAACAAAAGATAAAGAAAGTGGCAGAGGAATTAGATATAAAAGATGTTTTAAATAAGTATCCATATCAAATGAGTGGAGGACAAAAACAAAGAGTAGCAAGTGCTAGAGCTATTATTACAGACCCTAAACTTGTTTTAGCAGATGAACCAACAGGAGCATTAGATTCCAAATCATCTAAAATGTTACTAGAAAAATTAGAGTTTTTAGATGGACTAGGAGCTACTATTCTTATGGTCACCCATGATGCTTTCACAGCAAGTTATGCTAGACGTGTAATCTTTATCAAAGATGGTAAAATTTTTAAGGAGATACATAAAGGAAAAGATACTCGTAAAGAATTTTTTGATAAGATTATTGATGTTGTAACATTACTTGGTGGAGATTTGAATGATGCTTTGTAAGTTATCACTCGAAAATATCAAGAAGAGTATTAAAGACTATGCCATCTACTTTTTTACACTCATTCTTGGTGTAGCAATCTTTTATGTTTTTAATGCCTTAGATAGTCAAACTGTCATGATGGATGTTTCATCCTCCACACAAGATATTATTGAGCTTATGATGACAATGTTATCTGGAGTGAGTGTCTTTGTATCATTTATCTTAGGTTTTCTCATTATATATGCTTCTAGATTTTTAATCAAACGAAGAAATAAAGAGTTTGGAATTTATTTGACTTTAGGGATGAGTAAAAGAAAAATATCTTTAATTTTATTCTTTGAAACATTATTGATTGGTATCATTTCACTTTTAGTGGGATTAGGACTTGGTGTATTACTATCACAAGCTATGAGTTTGGTTGTTGCGAATATGTTTGAAGCAAATCTTACAAAGTTTGCCTTTGTGTTTTCATCATCTGCTTTTATTAAAACGATTATCTATTTTAGTGTGATGTATTTACTTGTGATGATATTTAATACTTATAGCCTCAGCAAGTGTAAGTTAATAGATTTACTAAATGGTGCGAAGAAAACTGAAAAAATTAAACTAAAAAATCCTTATTTATGTATGCTTATTTTTATCATTTCCTGTTTTGTTTTAGGAAGAGCTTATTACATAGTTACACATGATTTTCTTACATTGCAAGAAGTTACTGACATATTAAAACCTATTATAATGGGTGCAGTATCAACTTTCTTTATCTTCTGGTCTTTGTCAGGACTAATTCTAAGAATAGCAATGGGCATTAAAAAATTTTACTACAAAGGTTTAAATAGTTTTACACTAAGACAATTTTCAAGCAAGATTAACACAACAGTATTTTCATCAACAATTATTTGTTTAATGTTATTCATAACGATTTGTTTGTTATCTTCCTGTCTTACGATAAAAAATTCTATGAATGCGAATATTAAAGAACTTGCTCCAGTAGATGCTATGTTTACAGTAAATATCAATATGGATAAATATTATGATGAATATAGGAATTATGGATATAATGATTTTCAAATAAAAAATTCTCACTATACAGTGAAAGAAAAGTTTGAACTATTTGATTTAGATATTCTTTCTTACTTTAAAGATTATATAGAAGTAAATACCTATGCAACACCAGATTTAACTCTTAATCATACCCTAGGTTCAAGACTAGATAGTATCAGAACACAATTTCCGTTTTTAGCTTACGATACAATGGAAACGATTATGAAAATTAGTGATTATAATAAAGTTGCGAAATTTTATGGAATACCAGAATATTCTTTAAATCATGATGAATATCTAATAGTTGCAGATTTTAAATCCATGGTTAATATTAGAAATGTTGCTCTTTCAAATGGTGAAGAAATTAGCTTATTTGGACATACTTTAAAGCCTAAATATGATACTTGCCAAGATGGTTTTTTAGAAATGTCTAGCCAGCATATCAATACAGGTATAATTTTAGTATCCGATGATATTATAGATGAAGAATATTTAGTTCAAAATTGTTTGATAGGAAACTATAAAACAACAGATAGAAAAGAAATAACGAAAATAGAAAATCATATCAATCAATTAGACAAAAGCAGTAAAGCAAATGAGTACTTGCTTCCGAGTGGTTCAACCAAACTCGCTATTCAGGAAGCAACAATAGGGTTATCGGCAATGGTTACATTTATTGGTCTTTATTTAGGAATAATTTTCTTAATTAGTAGTGCAGCAATTTTAGGTTTAAAAGAATTGTCTGAAAGTAGCGATAATAAAGAAAGATTTAAAACATTAAGAAAAATTGGTACAGATGAGAAAATGCTTGATAAAGCTTTATTTAGACAAATAGCTATATTCTTTCTACTACCGTTAATACTTGCTTTAATTCATTCCATCTTTGGTATTTTGTTTGCTGTCAAAGTATTAGAGGTATTTGGTAATGAACAATTATTACCATCTATCATTACAACGGCTATCATTATCGTTATTATCTATGGAGGATATTTCCTAATTACATACTATTGTAGTAAAAATATTATTAAGAATGAAAGAGATTTGTAGGGTTTTATTCCTTTACAAGTCTTTTAATCTTTCTAAAATAAAAGAAAAATCCTTAATGATAAGGACTTTATAACAAAACTGGTGCCCTAAAGGAAGACGTACAACAACTTGAGGTACCATAACAATAATAGCATTTAAAATTTATTTCTTTATTAAAATCTTTCCAGTTCCTTCATATTTGGCTAGTTCATTATCTATATGTTTGTTAACAAAATAAGAGTTAAAATCTAGCTGTGATAATTCGTCATTATATTTATCATATATAATTTTAGGAACGATGTGAAGATTCCATCCTTTTTTCAAATATTCAGAAAATTCTGTTATTCCATTTAATGAACTTGTTGTTATAGTCTTATCAATTATTGATTCGATTTTATGAAAACCACAAAATCTTACAAACACATCTCTAATGTCATTAGCGGTTAAATTTTGGAGTTTTTCAATTATTTCCTTTTTATGACTTGATTCATTTATTCTACTAAATGATGAATATAGTGATGACTCTGCAGCTAAATGACCAATGATTAGTGTGATAAGATTTTTTTGATAACTTCTTTCAGGATAAGGCCAGTTTATTTTAGAAGAATGTATTCGTTTTTCTATTTCTTCTTTAGATGATTTTAACATATTTTGATAGCGTTCTCTATCATGTTTTACTTCAGGAGTGATAATGGTAGGAAGTTTATACATTAAATGTGAATAATGTTCAAATTCATTATAAGTAATATAACCTCGTTTTAATATATCAGCAATATGTTGGGAATTATTTATATTAGGTATTTTCTTATTTTGTTTTAAGGATTTATATATTACCATGTAAAGCTGATATTTTAAATTCCCTTGTGTATGTCCAAAACCAGTATTATATAAATAACCACTAGGAGTTATATACCAAGCATTTGGCCAAATAAGCATTTTACTATCATTTTTAGATGGATTTTTGATTGTTGATTTTAAATTCAACGTAACTAAACTCCTTTGTATTTCTTTTTGGACATTTAATAAAAAATCTTGATAATCTGGATAAAAACTAGTTAAATAAGGTATATATAAAAGCATCTCATCTAATAGTAAATGTAAATCCCAAGATGTTAATTTTATATTTTCTTTTAAGTCATAATGCGTTTGACAATAATTTTCATCTCTATTTTGAAAAAAATATCCACAGTCTAATAAGAATTCATAGGGAAACAAACTATAATTAGGTGTCTTTAAGAGAAGATTCTCATCAAGAGCAATTATCAATTTATCTATTTTATTTAATTTTGGAAATAATGTTTCTAATTGTTTTAAAAGCTCAATAGAAAAAGGTATCTCTCTTATAAAACAATCCTGATTTTTATCAAAAGTTTCTCTAAGTAAATAAGTTTTAAAATCACTTGATTTCTCTAATTCCGAAAAATACTTGTACATAGAATCACTTCCCATAATTTTTACCACTTATTATATCACTATTTTATAATAGTTTAAAACAATTTAGTGTTTTCTAAATTGTCAAATATATCAATTTCAATTTAAACATATTTTAGATAAATCAAAACATAATAAAACTCGAACTATAAAAGTCCGAGCTTTCTATCAATCTGGTGCCGAAAGACAGAATTGAACTGTCCGCTGATCCTTACCAAGGATTTGTTTTACCACTAAACTATATCGGCAAATATAGCTAAATTATAACAATTTCTAAAAAGAAATGCAAATCTTTTTGGAAGATACAAAAGTTTATAGTATAATAAGAGTAGAGGTGAAAAACATGATTGCAGTGAAAGGAAATACTACACCAATCAATGAAGGAAAAATTATCGAAAACATAAGGGCTTTAGGAATTGATATGATTGATGAAGCTCAAAGTGGGCATCCAGGTATTGTTTTAGGGGCTGCACCTATTTTATATGCACTTTATGCCCATCATTTAAGAATTGACCCAAAAAATCCACAATATTTTAATCGAGACCGTTTTGTAATGAGTGCAGGGCATGGTTCTGCTCTTTTATACGCAACCCTTGCAATGGCAGGCTTTGACCTTGAAATAGAAGATTTAAAAGCCTTTAGAAAGCTAGGAAGCAGAACACCAGGTCATCCTGAAGTTCATGTAACACCAGGAGTAGAAGCATCAACAGGACCTCTTGGACAAGGAGTTGCCAATGCAGTAGGTATGGCCATTGCCTCAAAATATCAACAAGCAGTTTTCAATAAAGGAAAGAATAACCTCATTGATTATAACGTTTATTGTCTAGTAGGTGACGGAGATTTAATGGAGGGAATCAACTACGAAGCATTAAGCCTTGCAGGAACTTTGAACCTAGATAATCTCATTCTCATCTATGACTCGAATCAAATTTGTTTAGACGGAAAAACGGAAAAAACATTCAAAGAAAATGTTCAGGATAGAATGGCCTCTTTTGGTTTTGCAACTTTTGACGTTTCAAACAGTGAAGATATAGCAAGCCTTGATAAAGCAATAGAAGATGCTAAAGAAGCCAAACAACCTGCCTTTATCGAAGTACACACAACCATTGGAAAGTTTTCATCGTTAGAAGGAACAAATAAAGTTCATGGTAATCCATTATCTAAAGAAGAAATCACATCATTAAAAGAAAAACTTCATGTTCGAGATATTCCATTTACAATTTCTAGTGAAGCCATTGAAGACTTCCAATATCAAATTACCAACCGTTGTGGTAACTTAGTAGATGAGTGGGAAAAGAAGAAAAATACCTTAAGTGAAGAAGCCAAAGAAGAGCTTGCATTTCTTGAAAATCCTGATAAATCAATTAAACTTTCCAAATTCGATTATGCACCACCAACCGATGGAATAGAATCTTTAAGGGACACATCTTCTAAAGTCCTTTCATCCATTTGCGAAAAATATACATTTATTTTAAATGGAAGTGCTGACCTTTTTGCATCTTGTAAGAACTATTTTAAAGAAAAAGAAGACTTTAGTAGGAATAACTACCTAGGCAGAAATATTTGGTTTGGAGTAAGAGAACACGCTATGGCTGCAATTGCAAATGGACTTGCTCTTTGTGGTATTCGTCCAATTGTTTCTACCTATTTAGCTTTTAGCGACTATTTAAAACCAGCTCTTAGAATGACTGCTTTAATGGATTTACCTGTCATTTATATTTTCACTCATGATTCCATTAGTGTCGGTAAAGATGGACCAACTCATCAAGCTGTTGAACAATTAGTATCCTTAAGAGCAACACCAAATATTGATGTTTATCGTCCAGGAGATGCCAATGAAATTATTGGAAGCTACAAAGCAATTTTTGAGAGTAATCATCCTGCATGTATGGTTCTTGGAAGAAATAGCGTTCCAGTCCTTGAAGGAACAACAACTGCCGGTGTTGAGAAAGGTGCCTACATTGTCAAAGCTGAAGAACGACAATTAGATGGTATTATCATCGCTACAGGAGAAGAATTAAGCCTTGCACTAAATGTTATTGAAAGCTTATTTAGAAAAGGATATGACTTTAGATTAGTAAGTTTCCCATGTATTGAAAAATACTTGACTTTAAAAGAGGAAGAGCAAGAAGAATTGCTTCCTGTTGGGGTTAAAAAGTTTGTCATTGAAAAATCTTCTTCCTATTCATGGCATCAGTTTGTATATGACCAAAAGTATCTCTTTACTATAGACCAGTTTGGTGCATCAGGAAGTCCAAGTGACTTAGATTTGAAATATCAATTTACTCAAGATATCATCGAAGAAAAAATTGAAAAGTTACTTCACTAATTCGACAAAACTCCCACATCTTATTTTCTATAATAGGTGTGGTGATAAAAATGAGAGAATATTATATTTTTCAAGTCAAAGAGGAATTTAAACAACTCTATCAACAAAATCAAGTGATTTTATATCAGACATTTAAGCAAATCTATCAATTACCAAAAGAAGATGTGGCCTATGGATATAGTTTGTTCAAACAATTAACTAAAAAAATTGATAAAGAAAAAATCGATTATGAACTATTCTTAAAACTCCATGGGTCTATTCCTTATAGTAAAAAAGGAAATACACATTATATTAACAATTTGTATCGAGATGAAATAAGTACTTTAAAGGTGAAAAGCACATATATCCAAATCCATACGAATAAAGATTATACAGAATTCTTTGAATTTCTCTATAAACTCAACACTCATTATTTTGTGTGTGATTTTAAAAATCAAGATTATTTCTTTTTAGAAGACATAAAAGCACTTGTTTAATCAAAGACAATTTAGTACAATAAAAGAGGAGGGATAATGTATGTTACATGATATTCTATTAGTTTTAGTTGGACTGATTATTGGTTTCGTAATTGGCTTCTTTGTTGCAAGAAGTGTCATGAAAAAGTATTTAAAGAAAAATCCTCCTATCAATGAGGATATGATTAAAACTTTGATGATGCAGATGGGTAGAAAGCCTAGTCAAAAGCAAATCAATCAAATGATGAAATCGATGGAAAAGTATATGTAATGATCAAGAAGAATAAGGCTTAGGCCTTTTTTTCTTGTCTTTTTCACGAATTTATGTTATAATATGCCCTACAAAAGAAAGAAGGGGTTTATATGGATGATAAACATATCATCTTCCATATTTGTAAAACGTTAGAAGATATTCAAGAGAAAAAGGAAATATCTGGTAAAATTTGTTTTAGAAGTCTAGAACTACCTTGTGATATTACTGAAAGAAGAAAACTTGTAAATCAATTGGAAGAACAAGTGGCATCTCTTGATAAAGTAAATACATTTGATACAGTTTATCAAGCTTTATCAGTCTATGAGAAGGAATTAAGTCAAGCGAAACGATTAAATCATCGTAGTCAGTTTGCTAAAAATTTACTAGATGAAGAAGAAAAAGCTTATGTTTCATTTCTTGACCTTTTATTAAGAGTTGACTATCAAAGAACAGAAAAACAAATGGAAAATATTGGTTCTTTCACTCGAAAAGAAAATATTCAAGGTTTCTACTACTTAAAGAACAAAAAAGAATTATTATATCTTGCAATTCAAGAGTTACCAAATGATGGTAAAACGGAGACAAATGAAAGTTTTGAGCGAAATGCTTCTTTAATTCTTCTTGAAAACGGTATTGATAAACAAGATGCTCTTTATCATTATGGATTTATTACACCTCTTGATAGAGTAATGACGAAACAAGTAAAAATGATACAGAAGCAAAAAATTCTTGAGAGATATAAGAAATAACGGAAAGCGACTAGAAACTCGCTTTCTTTTTTATGAAAGCCCTTGAAAGAAAAAGGTTTTTACGATAAAATAGAAATAGATTTTGTTTTTGCCCCGTGGCCAAGTGGTAAGGCAGAGCGCTCTGACCGCTCGATTGCGTTAGTTCGAATCTAACCGGGGCAGCCAAAATGAAAAAGAAGCATCGTGAAAGATTTTTTTTATATAAAAGATAAGGGAGGGAAGAAAATGACTTCTAAAGATTTAGCAGACTTAATTTTTCCAAATATAGACAAAACTATTGAGGATTATGAGAAAATGTACCCTGAAAGAGATTTAGAAGAGGGAGCTAAAGTCACACGTTTTGCACCAAGTCCAACCGGGTTCATGCACATTGGAAACTTTCTAAGTGCAGTCATTGACTATGTTTTAGCCAAGAATTCTAAAGGAGTATTTTATCTTAGAAATGAGGATACAGATAAGACAAGAGAAGTAGAAAATGCAGTCTCATCCATTATGAAAATTTTAAGTACTTATGATTTATACCCTGATGAATATGAATTTCAAGAAGAAACAAAAGGAAATTATGGACCTTATATTCAAAGTGAAAGAAAAGAAATCTATCATGCTTTTATCAAACACTTAATTGAAATTGGAAGAGCATATCCTTGTTTTTGTACAAGAGAAACGCTTGAAGAACAAAGAAAAAATCAAGAAATGGATAAGGAAAGAACTGGATATTATGGAGATTATGCATTCTGTAGAAGTTTAACCATTGAGGAACAAATTGAAAAAATTAAAGCAGGAGTTCCTTATGTTATTCGTTTCAAGTCATCAGGTGATTTTGAAAAGAAATTTATTTTTGATGACCTTGTAAAAGGAAGAATAGAGCTTCCTGAAAATGACCAAGATGTGCCAATTATGAAGTCTGATAACCAGCTACCAACTTATCACTTTGCTCATTTAGTAGATGACCATTTGATGCGTACAACTCATGTAGTACGAGGTGAAGAATGGTTAAGTTCTGTTCCACTTCATATTGACTTATTCCGTTCTTTTGGCTTTAGGCCACCTAAATATATTCATATTCCACTAATTATGAAAAAGGATGAAGAAACGGGAAATGCTAGAAAGATAAGTAAACGAAAAGATAAAGAAGCATCTATGAGTTATTATGAAGAAAAAGGCTATCCTACATATGCTGTCATTGAAGCAATTATGACAATTGCCAACTCCAATTATGAAGAATGGCATCAAGCTCATCCTGAAAAGGACTTTACAGATTTTCCATTTTCTCCTAAAAAAATGAGTTCTAGTGGTGCTTATTTTGATTTAGAAAAGTTAGATAATATTTCAAAAAACTATATTAGTAGATTAACCAAAGAAGAAGTCTACAATGGTGTTCTTTCTTGGGCGAAAAAATATGATGCTGATTTTTGTAAACATTTAGAAGACGAAAAAGAAAAATCACTTGCTATCTTTAATATTGAAAGAGAACAAAAAAAGCCAAGAAAAGATTATATCAATTGGAGTAGTATCAAATCTCAAGTTTCTTATTTTTATGAAGACTATTTCTATGAAGATAAAGAAAAGACTTATCAAGAGCTAGAAGAGGTTGAAAATGTTGAGCTTTTAAAAGAATATGCCTCAACATATCAAGACTATCCTACTGAAAATGAGTGGTTTGAGGCAATGAAACAATTTGCGATAACCCATCAATTTGCTCCAAGTCCAAAAATGTACCAAGAAGACCCAACTTTATATCAGGGTCATGTTGGTATGATTTGTGAAGCTCTTCGTCGTGTGATTACAGGAAGAAAAGAAACACCAAATCTTTTCCAAATTCTTGCAATATTAGGAAAAGATGAACTCCAAAAACGCATACAATTTTATCAAGATTATATCAATCAATAATCATATAAAGGATAAAACTTTGAGGTGACTAAAATGTCTAAAAAATGTACTTTAATTTATAATCCTGAGAGTGGACTTGCGAAGAAACAGAAAGATTTCAGGGTGTTATTTCAAGAGATTTTTGAAGCAAACGGCTACGAAGTATCTATAAGAAATACAGAACAAAAAGGGGATGCGACTAAAATCATCGAAGAAATGGAGAAGATGGACCTTGTTGTTGTAGCAGGAGGAGATGGAACTTTAAATGAAGCTGTAACTGGAAATATTAGACGAAAAGAACCATTGCTTCTTTCTTATTTGCCACTTGGAACAACGAATGACGTAGGTGCAATGTATGGTTTTACTAAAGATATGCGTTCTAATATTGAGCGAATTATCAATGGAACGATACAAGAAATTGATATCTGTCTTATCAATCAACAACCTTTTATCTATGTGGCTTGCCTTGGAAATTATGTCAATGTGAGTTATCAAACTCCACGGGAATTAAAAAAGAAATATGGAAAAACAGCCTATATCTTATATGGAATTACGCAATTACATGAGAAGATACACCAGTATCAACTCACATACAAAGTAGGCGAGGAAGAACATAGTGGAAACTATTCTTTTCTCTTTATTACAAACACTTCTCACTTAGCAGGTCTAGGACTTGAAAATATCTATAAAGACGTTAAGTTAAATGACCACATGTTTGAGGTTGCTCTTTGTGATTTAAAGACAAAGAAAGAGATTTTATCTGCGCTTTATGGCCTAAGGACTGTCGATTTAAGTAAAATTCCAGGAGTGACTTACTATCAAACTGACCATATTGATATTCATTTTGAGGAAGTTCCTCATTCTTCATGGTGTGTTGATGGGGAAGAATATAAAAGTACAGAAAAAGATTATCACTTAGAAGTAAAACAAGGCTTTAAAATGCTAATTCCTAAGGATAATGTAGAAAAATTATTTAATCAAGAATTATAAAAACAATAAAAAGAAGTAAAGAGGTGATGAAAAATGAAAGAATTTTTTGGAGAAGTACCAGGAATATTTCACTTTCATTTATTTGGTTTTTGGCATATTTTAATGACTTTAGTGATGCTACTTGCCATTTTTCTTATTTACAAAAAGAGAAACGAAATCAGAAAATGGAAATATCATGATAAACCTGTTCGTTATTTTATTGCAATATTTATGTTTTTAAATATGGTTGTTTACTACGTACCAATGATAATTATGGGAACTTGGGATGTTCGAGTTCATTTACCATTTCATCTTTGTTTTATTAGTGGCGGCTTATTTATGATTACTATGTTGACAGGAAATCGTAAGCTGTTTAAACGAGTTTATTTTCTTTCTTTTCTAGGACCACTTCCTGCTATTCTATTTCCTGATTTAATTTGTGGACCTGACCGTTTTATCTTTTGGCAATTTTTTATCAGTCATCATTTCTTTTTGACGGCTTCTTTATATACTTTATTTGTTCTTGACTATAAAATTGAGAAAGAAGATTTACCAAAAGCTTTGTTGTTTGCCTTTGGTATCTTTGGAATTATGTTTATTTATAATCACATTTTTGGTACGAACTATATTATGATGAATAAGTTACCTGACCATATGCTGAAACTATTCCCATTCTTAACATATTTCGACCATCCAATTATTTGGCTAATGCTTACAGGATTTTTAGTATTTTATCTTGCATATTTGCTTACCAAATGGTGGAATAAAACCAACGAAAAGGTGACTATAAAAGCGAGTTCTAAGCGAAAAAAGATAACTGTTGAAAAGCAGAAATAAGTGTGCTAAAATAATATTGTTCCTAATGGAACAAGTCTTGGTCCGTTGGTGAAGTGGTTTAACACGCGCGCCTCTCAAGCTCGTATTCACGGGTTCAAACCCCGTACGGACTACCAAATGAAATATACTAGACTTAGTCTAGTTTTTTTAAACAGGGTGACTTCTCAAAGTAACGGAAACTGATAGAGATAAGTAAATCAATTCTCAGAGTAAAGGAAATAAAAAATCGGAA
>CANQWT010000007.1 GCA_947627635.1 uncultured Bacilli bacterium | reverse complement strand
GTTGCATTTATCCAATCGTTCATAGTCATAACTTTATGTTCATAAGCCATATCTTCAGCATAATCCAAAAATGCTATCGTTAAACGATTTAACTTATTTAATTCTTCTTCAGTTAAATAATTTTTAGCTATAGAAACATCATACTTATATACTAATCCATCTGGACTATTTTTCCAATTAGTAAATCCCATATTTTCTTTATTGGCATTGGCTCTTGTATAAATCAATTCAGCAGCAGTCTGTCCGCTTATCGCGTAATGCAATTTGTTTTGCACAATTTTAAAAAATGTATATGCTTCCTCAGTTTTTGGATTATAATCAGATGATGTTGCAATGAATAAATCAGTAATTTTTTGATAAGACATTCTTTCACTTACTCTAATAGTTTTAATTCTTTCTAATAATTCATTAAAATATTGTGTACTAAATTTATTTCCATTTATAAATCTTTCATCGTTTAAAGCAAAACCTTTTATCATATATTCTTTCAATATTTTAGTTGCCCATATTCTAAATTCAGTTGCTTTTTTAGAATTAACTCGATAACCAACTGCAATGATAGCATCAAGATTATATATTTTTGTTTTATAATTTTTACCGTCTGAAGCAGTTACCGAGGAATCCTCGACAACTAGCTTTTCGTCAAGTTCATTATCTTTAAATATATTTTTTAAATGTAATGATATATTATCAGTTGAACAATCAAAAACTTTAGACATTCCTTTTTGGGTAAGCCATAGAGTTTCATCTTTAAAGATTGCATCAACAACTATATTACCATCTTTATTTTTATATATTACCATCTTTATTTTTATATATTAACAAATTATTTTGTTCTTCTAATTTTTTCATTTTCTCATCTTCTTTACTATAAATCACCTTTCTAATTCTTAATGTAAATTACATTAAAATTACGCTAATTTTTAATATTTTAATCATTATTTCATAAAAATACGAACGTTTATTTTCTTTACTTATAAGGATTTACTGGTGTTCTTAATTAAATCATAATCAACCAATTGATGCTTGTTTTATGTTCATTTATTTCAATATCCCAATATCAATTAAAGTTCATTTTCTATAATCCAATTTATATCTTCTATTGACTTATCTATATTAAATATACCGTTACCTACTGGATAATAAACAGGATAAATTTTATAGGTATTCCCTTTGATTTTTATTTGATGACATTTCTTCCTATTTTCTGATACAGAGATTTTTTGATTTAAAATAATAGAACTAACTTGATTGCCAAAAGTTATAATGACCTTTGGTTTTATAATATCAATTTCTTGAAATAATAGATTTAGATATTTTTTTAATACCTCATCCTCTAAAGGTCTTGCATCTACTTGTGTACATTTACCTAAATTCGTAATAAATATTTTATGATTTGTTACTTCTTCATAAACATAATCACAAAACTCATAATTCCAGTCTTTCGGTTTCTTTTCTTGAATTTTGTTGAAGACTTCTTCGCTTAATAAATGTGTTTTATAAAACAATTTCCATATATTCTTAGTTCCAAGCCAAGGTGATTTTCTACCTTTCCATGATTTATCACTTGCAATATTTTTACCAGTTGGATTCATAAAAACAAAGCAAATATCAGGATTTTCTTCGCACCCACCATTATAAATAGAATCTAATTCTAAAGCACCATATTGAACTTGCATTTTATCATATTCTTGTTTTAAGTCTTCTATTTTCAAAGTATTCATCCTCAATTCTACTGTAAGTTTTTTGTATGCTAGACCCAATTGATGAAATCTTTTAGTTTTGCATCAAGATTTGTTGTCCCTTTATAAGTTCATAACAAACTAATTCCTGTCCATCTAGATTTTCTTTATACATATCAATTCCTGTAATTTGACTGTTTTCATATGTTGTATAATAGTAAATTCCTTTATCCATATTACAACAAGAACTATAAATTGTTATTTCATATTGATTATTTCCCATATGAACACAACCTCTTTGTTGATAAACAGAAGTTAAAATATGGAAAAACTGACTGACACTTTCTTCTTCTGTTTCTCCTGATAAAGAATTCATTTTAGTAAATGTTGCTTTTACAAATCTTGATAGGGATGATAAATCTCCAGGTAATCCTAAAGCTCCCATTCCACGACTATAAGTATCTAACTTTAAATCTTTAGAAAAATTATTGATAGGTGGTTCAACAGATAAACTCATATAATTATTTAAGTTGAAAAGCTGCATGTCAAAAGTAGGATTATTTGTTAAAACTCCAACTGGATTATCATAAATTTTTAGTCCATCTTGAACACTTTCAACTGTAATAGATTTTTCCTTATCTGAAATAATCCAGTGCAAAGGAGATGCAGGTAGTTGCTCACTAAAGTTGATAGATGAAATATTGATATTTTGAAGTAATTCTTTTACTTCTAAAAGCGTTGCACATTGTGTTAAAACCCAAGGAATAAATTCAAAGGAAGCAACATTATCCTTGTTCGCTTGTTCTTCATGATAAACGGCATTTTGAGGAAAATTAAGTCCTGCCATACCAAGTCCTTTTTCATTGACAGCATCATAGTAAAGAGGATAATTCTCATTGACATAAGCCATGCCAATCATAGCATAATGTTGCATGACTCTTCTTCCATTTCTAAACTGAAACGGATAATTCCTAGGTGTAATTGTTACCGTTTCCTTATAAGAATATTCCAAATCAAAATTTCTTCCAAAATAATGGTCTTTCGTATAATAAGTAATTGCTGTACACATATTTTCACTCTTCTTTCATTTATATCTTTATTATATCATAATTCCATAAGCCCAATTTACCGTTTATCTTAATTGGTTCTATTTTCTGAACCTTTTCTAGTTTAAAAGCATAACCATTCCAAGTTTTATCCTTGATAACATTTCTATAAACAAGAGGATTTTTTGTTTTCAACATTTGCCTTTGTTTCTCATCAACTTGAATACAATCAGTTATCGTTACTTTGGCAATAATGCAGCTTGTTGGATAGGAAAAATGATAATTTCTAAATTGCTCCATAGCCTTTTTATCTATACTTTTCCCAGCATGAATTAAAATTTCTCCCCTATAGTTTGTCTTCCAAGTTCGAAATTCGTACTTCTTAATTCCTTCAGCAATTAAAGTTGCATAAGGCTGTTTAATAGTAATAACTTTCATAGGACACCTCTTGTAATTTCAATTATAATACATTTGTTTTATTCTTGTCTATCGAACAAGTCATATTTTTAGAAAATAATATTCTTTTATATAAAGATGAACTTCTATCTACAAAAAAAGCTTGCCACTTTTGCAAACTTTCTTAAATATCCATTTTTTATTTTTTAGAACCAAAACGATTGAACGGAAAAATTGTAAAACTCGTTTTTCCCAAAATATCTTTTCGTTTAATAAATCCCAAAGCTCTACTATCTTGTGAATTGCCTCTATTATCTCCTAATACCAAATAACAGTCTTTAGGAATTTTTTCGCTTCCAAGAAGAATGGAATCAAAATCTTCTGTTTTAAGTCCTGTTATTTTCTCTTTCACTTTTTTCCCATTGATATAAAGCTTATTGTTTTTGTATTCCACATGTTCTCCAGGTAATCCTATTACCCTTTTGATAATTAAATCATCTGACTGAATTACTACAATATCAAATCTTTTAATATCATTCCACCAATACGCAGTACGATTTAAAATCATGATATCGTTATGATGAAGTGTAGGATACATACTTGTCCCATTGACCATAACCGGAGTTACAATCCACAATTTGATTAAAAACACAACAAGAACAATTAAAACATAAGGTAAAAGTTCTTTAATAATTTTTAAAGTTTTATCCTTTGTTTGCATTTTCTTCTTCTCCTTACAGAAAAAATAAGACTTGTTGTCTTATTTTATTCTTATTCACCTTTATTTTCTTTAGTTTGAACTGTATTTCTTTCTTTAATACGATATTGTCCAACAAGTCCTCTTAAGAATGTTAATTTAGCACGTCTTACTTTTCCACGTCTTACAACAGTAATACCAGCAATTTTTGGACTATTGATTGGGAAAGTTCTTTCAACTCCAACTCCACTAGACATTTTACGAACTGTGAAAGTTTCAGAGACACTTCCACCATGACGAGCTACTACAATACCTTCATAAGCTTGAATACGTTCACGTTTTCCTTCAATGATTTTTACATCAACACGAACAGTATCACCTACACGAAATTCAGGAATATCTGTTCTCATTTGACGAGCATTGATTTTGTCAATTACGTTCATCTTAGTTCCTCCTTTTCCTATTAACCAGCAATCATATTTGAAAACAGCGGATTGCTTTTTTTGACGCTTTTAATTATAACAGAAAGATTAGAATTGTGCAACTACTTTTCAATTGTATTTGGCATTTGATAAAGTGAAGTAAATTCAGAAAAAGTTGCATTTTCTGTTCTTTCCTTTTGAGCTTCTTCCTCTTTGTATTCTTTTAGTAACTCTAATAGAATTTTATAGTCCTCCAAACTAAACATTTCTTGTTGAGGCTTATCTTCTTCCACTTCTAATTTTGGTGTTTCTATCTTTCTTGTTGCTTGATAGCTTTCATGAAAATCAGCAATTCTACTTTCATACATATAAGCTTTTTTTAAATCAAACTGTGGTTTTATTTCATAGCCTCCAAGATGTTCAATTTGAATAATTCCTTTTTTGATTTGATAAATCTTTACTGCTTTATATAAAAGTAAGAGCATCATCCAAATTATAAAAATAAGATTAGATAATTCAATTAAACTCATAGCTTCTTTACTACTATATAAAGATTCAAGTGTAAAAACATCTAATTTTTTCTTTGCAACAATGCCTAATACTAAAATCAAAAGATAATGAATAAGACAGAAAGAAACACTGTTTAATATTTTGATATTTTTGTCTGTTTCTTTATAAAATAAAGATATCCATAAAATAATATTCGCAGTTAAAATCATAAGAACATAAACTACAATATTTGGAAAATAGAAAACAATAGCTAAATTGTTCATAAGATAATCAAAGAAAGCTCCCATTCCACTTCCATACTGAATACAAATAACTAAAAGTACTAAGATATAAATTAAAATATAAGTTCTCTTACTTTGCTTTTGATTACTTCTATTTGTAGTAATGAAAAAATACGCTAAAATTGCAAAGAAGAAGAGTACAATTAGATAAATGTAAGAGGAAGACATCATCTTCCAAATTACACCTAATTTTTCCATAAATGAGATTTGAGACATCTTCCTCACCCCCTTTTTATTATTTTAAACTCGTTCTAATATATAGACAGTTTGTGTTGTATTATCATGATTTGTACATGTTATTAAGGTTAATGTCGTTTTATCTCGGTCTCTATTGATTTGAACAGTACCAGTTTTTAAAACTTTATAAGAATATGCAAGTTTATAGGTATAGGTCTTATCCTTATAAGTAACGGTTGCGATATCACCAACTTCAAGCTGATAAAGTGAATCAAAAAAGGATATGGCAGTAGGTCCAGAGTGACCTGCTAAAATGAAATTTCCTTTAGAAACATCAGGATAGTCACTTTCTTTTAAAACTGTGATATTTTCATCTACATTATTGCCACTAGCCCTTTTATCTAAAAATCCCCTTTGTATTCCAAGTTTTGGAATTTGAAGCATTCCAATATACGATGTTGGAATGACATCAACAGTTGTCTCTTCTTTTACATCAAGCATATTTTCTTCTTCTAGTACAACCGTCTTTGTTTCAAAAAATTTTTCATTCATATAGTCAAAGGCATATACCCTTTTGGCACTTAAATATGGATATGAAAGAAGGAATCCTCCACTTAAGAGAAGGAGTGCAGCAATGAGTGCTACCCCTGATGGAGAAATTCCTTTTTTGTTATTCATATCTTCTCTTTTCTTGATATTTAACAATTCCAAATGCTCCTAAAATAAGTCCTAGACCGAGTACTATCATAAAGAAATTAGAGGAATTACCTGTATTTGGTACTTCTTGAATAATTTCTGCTTTAGCATTTTTTATCGTAACACGAGCAGTTGGTGTAGATTCAGAAATTGTAAATGTAAATTTTTCTGTTGTTTTATTATATCCAGAAGGAGCTTCTACTTCTTCTACTGTATATGTTCCATCTTGGATATTATTGATGACATAATTTTGTTCAGTCGTTACAAAATCAGCAATAATATTACCATCTTTATCTTTGACTTGAATATGAGCTCCAGCTAAAGGTTCTTGAGTATCAGCATCAATTTTAATGATTTGAATACTTCTTTCAACTTCAGTTTTCTTTTTATTAGATATTGTAATTGTAACCTTTGGTTTAGCATCTGAAATTGTAAATGAATATTTTTTAGTATTTTGTAAGTATCCTGCTGGGGCTTGTGTCTCTTCAATATAGTAAGTTCCATCTTGAATGTCTTTTAAAAGGTAAGCTTCCTCTGTCGTTACAAAAGTAGTAACAACTTCTCCTTTTTCATTCGTAATTTTAAAACTTGCTCCAGCAAGTGGCTTTTTAGTATCTTCATCTATTTTTTGAATGGTTACAGATTTATCAATTTTGGTATTTGAAATATAAATTGTTACATCACGATTACTTGATGAGATTTCAAAAGCAGTTACTTCTTTATCTCTTTGATATCCCTTTGGTGCTGCAGTTTCTTCCAAAGTATATTTTCCATCTTTTAAGTTTTGAATAGTATGAGCGTTCGTTGTACTAACCCATGATGTTACTACTTTTCCTTGAGAATCTTTAAGAACAATTGTTGCTCCAGCAAGTGGTTTTTTAGTAGCTGAATCAATTTTAATAACGGTCAATTTTGATGTAGAAAGTGACACTTTAGTCGTTGCAGATAATGAACTTGTAACGGAATATAAAACCATAGGTACAACATTTTGAAGTTTACTATCTTTTGCTTTATATTCGTAAGCTTTATCAACACTTCCTGTTGCTTGTGCTGTCAAAGTCATATTGTTTGATAAACTTGTCACATTTTGAACAGGAACTCTTACTTTAAAGCTATCTCCAACATTATAAGTTGTTTGATTTGCACCAGTTGCACTATTTACTAAAGTTGTGTTTTGTGGTGCACCAGAAATCGAAACATTTACACTTCCTGATACTCCTGCACCAGCAACTTGAATTGCTCCTGATTCATAGTATTGTTTATCTTGAGTTAATGTTAAAACTCCACTATTTGACTTTAGAGAAAGACTAGGTTTTGTATAACCTGCTTTTGCTGCTTTTTTAGCTCCACTTACTAAGCTTTTAATATGTTTTCTTAAATTATGTGGGTCAGAACCGCTTTTAAAATTGCTTGGTAAGTTTTTAGTTCCTGTTGTCGCATCTAAATACCACCATACTGCAGACTGAGTAATATAGTAGTCATATTGATTATTTCCTGTAATACTTTTTTCAGGATATCCATTTTTCATAATGTACGCAAGACCTGCATCTAACACGCCTTGACGATACATTTTTACATTGGATGGTGTATTTTTAACACGATCTAAACAATAGGCATACCCACCATTTTTTAATCGTTTAATTCCGAAAGACGTACCTGCGACATATCCATCTACAGTACCACTTTCACCCATCGTTATTGTATCTGGTGCACTTTTAGCTAAAGCAACAGGACTAAACCCTAAAAGCATCACAAGAAGAATAACAAACATTGAAATTTTTTTCCATAAACTTGTTTTCATAAAATCCCCCTATAGCAAATTTGTGGCTTTATTATACCATAAAAGTCATTTTCTTGCAAGTAGTTTCCATATTTCCACCTTAAAAGAAGAGAAAATTGTCAAAGATATTGATACTTAGAAGCCGAATTTGATTTTTCAATTAACCATAAAAACACACCCTATTTCAGTTTTTTCATATAATACGAATGACTAGAAAGGAGGAACTAGTTTTGAAAAAAATAGTATGGAGCCTCGTTGCTGCTCTTATTATATTCAGTCTTGCTTCTATAGTTTTACTCAACTTCAACCAAGATAAAAAGAAAGACAAATTAGAAAAAGTAAAGCTTGCTGAAGTCACACATTCTATTTTCTATGCACCTCAATATGTAGCAATAGAAAAAGGCTATTTTAAAGAGGAAGGAATTGATTTAGAACTTGTTTTAGCATCCGGTGCCGATAAAGTCAGTGCTGCAGTCTTATCAGGAGATGCCAATATAGGTTTCGCAGGAAGTGAAGCAACAATTTATGTTTATAATGGTGGTGAAA
Source organism: uncultured Bacilli bacterium (assembly GCA_947627635.1). Classification (GTDB taxonomy): domain Bacteria; phylum Bacillota_I; class Bacilli_A; order RF39; family UBA660; genus CANQVB01. The sequence continues at coordinate 25,157 of CANQWT010000007.1, read as the reverse complement.
AGGACTACTTAAAAACCTTTGCTCAACTCACTCAAAAAGATGGTTCATTCATTGTATCACGAAAGAAAATCAAAGATTTTACCCTAGATGATTTAAAAGGAAAAACCATTATTGGAGGTCGTCAAGGTGGAATGCCTGTAATGACATTAGAATGGGCTTTAAGAGAACATGGAATTGACCCTAAAAAAGATGTAAATATTGATACATCCATTGCTTTTGCTGCAATGAGTGGTGCTTTTTTAGGAAGTACAGGTGACTTTGTAGCTTTATTTGAACCAAATGCTCTTGCTCTTGAACAACAAGGTGCTGGTTATGTTGTCGCATCTCTTGGAGAATTAGGAGGAAATGTTCCCTATACTTCTTATTTCGCAAGAGATAGTTACTTAAAAGAACATAAAGATTTAATTCAAGGTTTTACCAAAGCAATTCAAAAAGGAATTGACTATGTCTATAATCACTCTGATATCGAAGTTGCCAAAGCAATTGTCAACCAATTTCCTGATACCTCATTAAAAGATATTACCCAAGTAGTCAAACGATATAGAAAGATAGAAGCATGGCCAAAAACTACTACTTTTAAAGAAAAATCATTCAATCATTTACAGAAAATTATGAAAGCTTATGGTGAGTTAGATAAAAATGTTTCTTTTGATAAACTGACCTATCAAGTACAATGAGTATTTTAAAAGTTGCTCACCTATCTAAAAACTATCATGATTTAAAAGATGAAATAAAGGCCTTAAAAGACATTAGTTTTGAGATGGAAGACCAAGAATTTATCTCAATTGTAGGCCCATCAGGTTGTGGAAAAAGTACTTTACTTTCTATTCTATCAGGACTTGATAAAGCATCTAGTGGAACAATTGAATTCAGCAAAAAGAATTGTAAAATCGGCTATATGCTTCAAAAAGATTCTCTTTTTCCTTGGAAGACAGTCTATGAAAATTGTTTAATTGGTCTAAAAATAGAAGGACCTATTCAAGAAGAAGATAAAAAAGAAGTGTTACGACTTTTAAAAACTTATGGACTTTATGAATTTAAAGACAAGTATCCTAAAAGTTTATCGGGTGGTATGAGACAAAGAGTAGCTCTTATCAGAACTTTGGCAATAAAACCAGATATTCTGCTTTTAGATGAGCCGTTTTCTGCTCTTGATTATCAAACAAGACTTGCTCTATCAGAAGATGTTTATAACATTATAAAAAAGGAGAAGAAAACAGCGATTATGGTAACACATGACCTTGCGGAAGCAATATCGATGTCTAATCGTATCTTAATTTTTTCCAAGCGACCTTCTACTGTCAAAAAGATTTATAAAGTACAATTGACCAATCGAAAAGGACCTATCAATAATCGAAAATGTCCAGAGTTTAATACTTATTATGATTTGATTTGGAGGGATTTAGATGTCCACATTTAGCAAAGAACATCTGGAATTTATCAAACAGAAGAAGAAGGAAAAAAGAAAAATTGTACTCTTTAGGACATTATCTCTTCTTTTATTTTTAGGACTTTGGGAATTTTCAGTCAAAGAAAAATGGCTCAACACGTTCCTTTTCTCTTCTCCTAGCTTAGTTCTTCAAACTGTGGTAAAACTTTTTCAAACGAATGACTTATGGGAACATATTTTTATTACGATTTATGAAACGGTTTTAAGTTTTGGCATTTCTTCTTTTTTAGGAATTTCTATTGCTGGTATTCTATGGTGGAACAAGGTTTTAGCAAAAGTAGTTGACCCTTATCTTACTGTTTTAAATGCACTACCAAAAGTCGCCTTAGGTCCTCTTATTATCATATGGGTAGGAGCAAGTACCAATTCCATTATCTTTATGGCACTTTTAATTGCAACATTCTTATCGATTATTGATATTTATCAGTCTTTTATATCAACAGAAAATAATTATATTACTTTGATGAAATCTTTTCATGCAACAAAGAAACAAATTTTTTTCCAAGTTGTACTTCCAAGTAATTATCAAAATATCATCAACAGTTTAAAAATCAATATTGGCATGAGCTTTATAGGGGTTATTATGGGAGAGTTACTTGTATCAAAAAAGGGACTTGGATATTTAATCATGTATGGTTCTCAAGTATTTAATATCAATTTAGTTATTACTGCCGTAGTAATTTTAGGAGTTATTTCTTATTTTATGTATTTTGTTATTGATAAATTGGAGCAGAAAATAAAGAGATAAATTTTTTATGTGAAATTGAGGTTGATTTTGAATAAAAAAAGAGGTGTCTAAAATGGAATAATTTCCAGACAGTCTCTTTTTTAATTGTCTAATTTATGATATTCTTCATCAGTTACTTTTTCTAGCCAAACGTTTTCTGTTTCTTCTCCTGGTACTTCTACAGCTATATGGCTGAACCATGAACTGGGTTGTGCTCCGTGCCAATGCTTTACATTTGCAGGAATTACTACAATATCTCCTGGAGCTAGTTTTTGTACTTCTTTTCCTTCTTCCCCGTAATACCCATATCCTGCTGTACATATTAAGACTTGTCCTCCACCTGATTTAGCTTTATGAATATGCCAATTATTTCTGCATGAGGGTTCAAATGTTACATTCATAAAACCTATTCCATTATCTGTTTTAGCTAACATGTTAATATAACTTTGTCCACTAAAATATTCAGCAAAAGCATCATTGGGTTGTCCTAATCCAAATAAATTTATTTTGTCAAAATCTTCTTTATTCACTATTCTTCCTCCTTCCCATAAATTTCTTCAATCATTGGAAATGTACTCCAAGCTTTAGGCCAACCACAATAAAAAGCAAGTTGTGTTACTGTTTCTACTAATTCTTCTTTAGTCAAGCCATGTGCTTTGCCTAAAGCTATATGTGCCTTTAATTGTGGATATAGTCCGCTTGAGAATAATGCTGAAATAGTAATTAAACTTCTATCTCTTGCAGATAATTGCTCTTCTCTTGACCATACCTCCCCAAATAATACATCATCATTTAATCTTGCAAATTCAGGTGCTAACTTACCTAAATTATCTCTACCTGCTGTTTGTTTTTCTGCCATTTTTTATACCTCCTCTCTTTTCTTACTATTTATAATAAAATTAGTAAGCATTGATATTGAAATTGCTATTATTATTTTTTTCATAGCTGGTTTCCTTTCTTTATTTCCAAAATGTTGGTAATATATCATACACATATCTATCAGCATGGGCATGATCATGTACTCCACCATCTAGAACACTATAATTATAATTTTTATTTTCAATAAAATTTTTAGCATAGGAATTTATTGCATTCATTTGACCATTTAAGGCATTATAAGCTATATCATCAGTTCCTGTTACTGCATATAAATAAAAATCATTTTTATATTTTGATTTTTCTAACACATCATTCAAATATTCTGCTGTTTCTTTAGGTTTAGATGCTCCTCCTTGATGCCCATATACCCAACAGTCTTCTGACATTGGTAAAAAATATTTAAAATAGTTCAAATCATATATTAATTCATACCATGTAGCAACAGACCCCATTGAAAATCCTCCAAATGCTCTATGCTCTCTTGTTTGTTCTATATTATCTAAATTATTACTTTCTAAATATGTATTATACTTTAATTCAACAGCAGGTATTATATCTTTCAAAATTTCATCATGAAATTTTTCTACCATTGTTGCTGATGATGCTACTGATGTACTTGTAGATTGAGAATTATAAAAAGTTGGTGTAACAATAATTAATGGCTCTAACTCCTTATTTTCAATCATATTATCTATAACATTAGAAAAATAATTACCGTTAGTATCTCCAAAATAAGTACCTACATTTCCTCCCCCTCCATGCATTAAGTAAAATACATTGTATTTTTTAGTATTGTCATTTTCATCATACCCATAAGGAATATAAATATAAGCATATTTACTATTCCCAGATGTTTCATAATCTAATCTTTCTATTCTACCTTTTTGAGTTGCTTCTTTTCTATACTTTTCTGGAATTTCTTTTAGTTCTATTTCTTTTGAACTACTAGATGTTATTTTATCTAAATCGGTTAAGGAGGTATTATTTGTTGCATTTATATCTTCTCTCGACAAGTCAGTTTCAATTATATTAGTTGACTGATAATTACTTATATAATAATAAATCTCTACAAGACAGTTATTACAACCATTCCTTATATCTTTTTATATATAATTTTTTAACAATTGATACTAATAATACGTAAATTCCAATTAAAATAAGTGTCCATATATAAAATTTTATTGGTAAAATAACAAATCCAAATGCTGGTATAGCAACAAATATGATAGGTGTTAGTATTGTTAATAGTGCTGATACAAGTGTTAAGGTTGTTAAAATTGGTGATGCTTTGGAATCTATGAATGGTCTTTTACTTGTCCTAACATTATGAATGACTAATAGTTCTGTTAATAAACATAGTACAAACCATGCTGTTTGAAAATGAGCTTGATAAGTTAATGAATTATATCCTAAAACAAACCAAAAGATAAGGAAAGCTAGTGTATCAATAATAGAAGATGTTAATCCCATGACAATCATAAATCGAGAGATACCTTTCGTATTCCATTTTTTAGGTCTCTTTAAAAATTCTTCATCTACATTATCATATGGAATTCCAATTTGAGAAAAATCATAAATAAAATCTTGAAACAACATTTGAATTGGTAGTAATGGCAAGAATGGTAAAAATATAGAAGCAATCATAATAGAGAAGACATCACCAAAATCACCTGATAAAGCCATTTTCATATATTTAATAATATTTCCATAGACTTTTCTTCCTTCTATAATACCATCATATAGTACCTCTAAACTTTTCTTCAAAAGAATAATATCACTTGCTTCTTTAGCAATATCTGTAGCTTTCTCTACAGAAATACCCACATCTGCAGTATGAAGGGATGGTGCATCATTTACTCCATCACCCATAAAACCAACTACATGTGAATTTTTCCTCAATATTTTTACAACTCTTTCTTTTTGAAGAGGATTTAATCGAGCATATACATTCGTTTTTTCAACCATAAAAGCTAATTCTTCATCTGAGTATTGGTCAATATCAAATCCTAACATTATATTTTTTATTTCAAGTCCTACTGCTTTACAAATCGCAGTTGTGGCATTGATATTGTCTCCTGTTAAAATTTTTATTTCCACACCATGATTTTTTAATTTTGTAAGAACCTTTTTTACATCTTTTTTAGCAGGAGCTAAAAATCCTACAAACCCTAAAAAAATCATATCTTTTTCATCATTTTTATTAAAAATGTTTTCTCCTGAGTATGTTTTTTTCTCTGCTAAAGCAATGACTTGCATACCATCTTTTTCCAATTCTTCTGCTTTCTTTATTGCCTTTTGCTTTAAATTATCCGTAATGACTTTCTCTGTTCCCTTATAGTTTATCTTGGTACATATTTTTAAAATTTCTTCTAATGCACCTTTTGTAAACATTCTATAGTCTTTATCTTTTTTAACAACAACAGATTGTAGTTTTCTTGCATAATCAAAAGGTATTTCGTCTATTTTTTTAAAACCATCTTTTAAACTTTCAACATGATTTTCTTTTGCATAAGAAATGACTGCTTTATCAATAATATTTTTCATACCAGTTGAGAAATAACTATTCAAATATACATACTTTAAAATTGTTTTATCTTCTTCTCCCATTACATTGATATATTTTTGTAATACAATTTTATCTTCCGTCAATGTTCCTGTTTTGTCAGTACATAAAACATCCATAGAACCTAAATTTTGGATAGCCTCCATTCTTTTTACTAATGTCTTTTTTCGTGCTAAAGTTTTACTTCCTTTGGCAATATTTACATTGACAATCATAGGTAACATCGATGGAGTAATCCCAACTGCAACAGATAAAGCAAAAAGAAGTGCTGATTGATAGTCTTTTTTAATTATTCCATCTACAATCAATATAAAAAACACAGTACCAATCATATAATATAGTAATAATTTCGTAATGTTTTTCATACCGATATCAAAGTTTGTATCTTGATGTTTTTTACTCAATTCTTTTCCCATTGTTCCAATATAGGTTTCTGTTCCTGTTTTTATAACAATTCCTTTTCCATATCCTGAAATGACAGAAGATTCCATTAAACAAATATTTTCAATATCAAATATACTTTTTCCATCATTAGAAGTGACACGTTTTTCTACAGGAACGGATTCTCCAGTAAAAACAGATTCGTTTATAAATAAATCTTTTGCTTCTATTAAAATCATATCTGCTGGAATAATAGAACCAGCATTTAAAGTAACAATATCGCCTATTACAATTTGCTCTGTTTTAATATTTATTTCTTTGGAATTTCTAATGACATTGGCAGTAGAATATATTTTTGATTTTAAATTTTGATTAAATTTATATTCTGAATAGTCTTGGAAGAACCTAATGAACGCACTAATTAAACCAATTAAGACAATTATGATAGAACCAAGATGGTCTGCCATAATATAGTTAATAATTGCTAAGAAAAACAAAATTAAAATGAAAGGGTCTTTTAATGAAACTAGAAAAAAATAGATAGCTCCATGTTTTTCTTCCTTAATGTATATATTTAAGCCATTTGCTTCTTGTATTTTGTTGACTTCTTGTTCTTTTTTACCGTTTTCTGATGTTTTGTATTTTTGAAATAATTCTTCGTTTTGCAACTTAGAAACTTTTTTATATTCTTCGTATAAGTCATTTTGCATGTTTATTACCAGCCTCTCCTACTTCTTCTACCCCTATATCGATTATAGCACGTCTTTTTTATTGTGTGTTTATAATTTTATGTTCTCGTTTTAGTTTCTAAAAGTATAAAAGGAAAAGACCTAACCTTTACTTTAGGCTACGTCTTTTTTAAATTTCACCAATATATTCAAGTAGCTTCAAGAACAACTTCATATATTCTCTTGAAAGGCCTTTTTTCTTGAGTTTTCGAATTGCGATACGTTTTTTACTAATTGTGTTTTCTGTATCAAACATAATCTCAGCAATTTGTTCCTTCAAGTATGTATTGATTTGTAAGTCCATCAAGATACTATTGATATCTTCATTCATAACACGGACAGCATCAATTTCAATATCTCTACCCTTACAGTTGATGGTAAGTTGCCCAATAGTTGGAACATTTTGAAGTTCTACAACAAAGTCATTATCCTCTACATAAGAAGTAAGAGGTATCTTTTCATCGTTAAAATGAGCATCTAAGTCATCTGCTTGCTTTGTATTTCTAAAGCGAATACGATAATTTCTTCTTTCTGGTACAATACCGCTCTTTCCCTCAGTTGAACGAATAATTAAAGTATAGTTATTTTGAAGATAATTATAATCAAAATCTGTTTTCAAATAAAATCCTTCTTTATAAAGAGAAGTCAAGCCATCATCTTCATAAAGAGTATAGATATTGGAAACTCCTGGGAAAATATGAACTTCTAAATCTGTTGGAAGACCAATATTATTTCGGTCACTCTTATTTGAAAGTGGAATAATCGCACCACTCCTTGCGAAAACAGGATATTCCTCTTCAGTAAAGAATGAAACGTACTTTTTATTTCCTAAAAATTTCTTTCCTGTTTTAAACTCATACCAAATTCCATCAGGAATAAAGAACCTTTGAATAGTTCGGTTCATTGTTGTATCTTTTTTGGTTAGAATTGGACAAATGAGTAAGGAGTCTCCAAAGAAATATTGAAATTTATAAGATGAATCATCATAAACCCAAGGATATTTATGATAGAAAGGTTCTACTAAAACTTTTCCTTCACTATAATACTTGTAAGCTTCTGTATACAAATAAGGAATTAAACGATGACGGAAACGCATATAGTCACTGGCAATTGTTTCTGTTTTAATATCCCAAATCCATGGTTCTTTTTTATAATACTTTCCTCTAGCACCATGAATTCTAAAAATTGGACTAAAGCAACCTAATTCAACAAAGCGAATGTAAAGTTCACTTTCTTCAACACCACCATGATTACCACCAATATTATGGCTCCACCAAGAAACACCAATGTTCGCAGCATTCAAATTAGAAAAAGCAACATCTTTTAAAGTTTCCCATGAAATTTCATTACTTCCCGCATATAAAACAGGATACAAATGCCCTGCCATTAAAGCATTTCTTGATAAGTGAAGACTTCTTTTCGCAGGATTTCTTCCAGCATCCTGATACATCATTCGGTTATAGGCTGACAATTTATAAGGATTTGCTTCTGCTTGATAGTCACTCCAAAAAAAGTCAACACCTAACCCTTCAAGTGGATGCAAGAAAAGTTTAAAGTAAACATCCATCAATTTCGGATTTAATGGGTCAAATAAAATAATTTTACTATTTTCAATGCCTAAATATTGACAAGCTTGTTGATAAAATTGTTCATGAGGATAAAATCCTCCTGTTGGGTCTACTCGAAGACCTAAGCGAATATTTTTCTCATGTAATTTATAAATAGTATCTTGTGGATTTGGAAAAAGGTCTTTATTAAACGTAAAGCCTGTCTTGAGTTCTTTCATTTCTCCAATATTACGATAATGCCAGTCTTTGTCTAATAAAATCACAGAAAGAGGAATTTTTCTTCGTTCAAAGTTATTTGCAAGAGCAAGGACTTCTTTATCCGTATAAGTATAGTTTTTACTCCACCAGTTTCCAAGAGCATATCTTGGAATTAAGGCAGGCATTCCTGTTAAGTGAAAATAATCTAAAAGAGCCTTATCAAAATCTTTGTAATACATAAAGACATAGATATCTGCACTTTCTTTTTCTCGATTATAAAGTGTTCCATCAGATGCATAAAGAAGAGAATTACTATCATTAAAAGATGCAAAACCATCAATAGAATATAAGCCTCGATTATTTCTTCTAGAGGTTGAAATATCTTTGGCCATCATATTTCCACCATAGTTTTTGACTTCAGGATGACCATAATACCAGTCACGGTCATTATCACGTGTTCCAGTAGTCAAAGAGATTTTTAAATTTTTCATAGGGTCTACTTTACTTCCTGTAAAAGGAGCTTCTTTGACATAAGTTAAATGGAAATATTTTGTAGTAATTTCTAAGAATTTAGTATCTTGCTTCACTTGAAACTCTGGAAAACCTAAATAACGATTTTTAACCAATTGACTTGGAGCATCTACAAACTTTCCTGATTCACTGTATTCTAGGCGAACAAGACGCTCTGTCAAAACAGAAATACGATACTTTTTACCCTTAAAAATACATTTTTCATCAGTTTGTGCTTTAGATAAGTCTACTTCAAATTGTTTTCCTAATGGGTACATCTTCTTCACCCTCTCTATTCTACTAAGAATAGCATAACACAAAATAAAAAAGATGAAAAGTTCTTCTCATCTTCTTTTTACATTTTTTCTATTTAAATCCACATGTTGGATTAGAAATTCCATTGATTAGTTTTAAGACTTCTCCTACTAAGAATGGTAGTAAGAATAAAACGACTACTGCGATCAAGCGAACAACAAGACGTGACTGGGCTTTTTTCATCGCCTCTTCATCAGAAGATGCAATTGCTTTGATGAATTCTAGCATACTTAAGATAATAACTAGAACTGGTCCAATGATTTTAATATAGTTAAGAGCTGTTTGTATGAGCCATCCAAAAGATTCTTTTGTAAAGTTCCCATTAGCATCTGTCGTTCCAAAAATTCCTTCACAGCCAATTCCTGAATTTAGTCCATTTAAATCAACATTAGAGTTTTCTTTATCTTTTTCTTCTTTATACTGGTCAAGTTCTTCTTGGGTCATATGACTAAATTCTGTATCCATATTTTCTTTAATTTTTTTAGTTTCACTAAGATATGTATTAAATTTTTCTTGATATTGTTTATATTCAGTACTGTTTTTTGTCAAACATTTTTTATCTACATAATCATCTAATGCTTTAAGACCTGAATTAGCAAAAGTAATAGCACTACCTACAGGAGTATCACAATTACTATACCATTCTTTCGTTTCAAGAAGTTGAGCGCCAGTCTTTTCCTCATCAGTTGTTTTAAATTCAGCACAATTAAATCCTGTATATTTTGCCTTTTCACTCTCATATGAAGAAACATATTGATCTAGTACTTCTTTATAATTTACGCAATATTTGTCTTGAAGATATTCATCAGTTACACTAGTTTCACTACCAATAGTATAATTAACACTTCCTAAATTATTTAAAAAATAACCAGAAGCTTTTTCGATTTGATCCTGTGTATTAGCAAAAATAATAGAAGAAGCTTTTTCCACAAATACAAGATAGTTAGGACACTTGTTATCGTCAAATATATAATCCCATGAATTAAATCCAACTGTTTTGTCAACATTACCACCCTGTAGAATATCTAAGCTTTTTGACTTTTTTGCTCCTGTTTGAGTGAAATAACAATTGACGCTCTTACTTTTAATTCCTAAAAATGAAGAAACTTTTGATTCACATTCTATTTTACCTGCATGCTGATACTGTCCAAGGTCACTATTTCCAACAACTTTATAATTACACTCCAAGGCAAAAACAGACAATGGAGAAAACAATAGATAGAAAAATAGAACACTTGCAAGCGATATAACATATTTTTTCATTTTACCACCTCACATCAAATTTATTGTGACATTAACATCTTATATAATACCATATTTTCTAATCTTTATCTAAAAACATCATATAATATTCATCATACGTAATATTATGTTCATGAATATATTTGGCGATTTCCTTTCCCACATAACGATAGTGCCATGCTTCACATTTATATCCAGTAATTTCTTCTTTAGATTTAGGATATCTTAAAATAAAACCATAAAGATAAGCATTTTCCATCATCCAGTCATATTCATCACTTTCTACAAAAATCGAAGTATCTCTACTTGCAACATCAATAGAAAAACCTGTTTGATGTTCTGAAAAACCTGGCTTTGATACATAGTTATCCACATAATTTTGTCCATAAGCTTGTAGATACTCTTGTTGAACTTCAACTTGGTCTTTATAACTACGATATCCTGAATTGATTAAAATATGTTTCCCATCTTTTTCCGCAGCTTGCATCATTACAATAAAAGCTGATAATGTCTTTTGTTCCAACTCCATTTTCCCATCTGGAAATTTGATATATTCTTCCTTAACTTCTTTTAAATTTTTAGGAACATAATCTTCAGTTAACATTCTGTGTTTATTCACTAAAACGGTATCACTTGGATTACTAATTTCTATATAATCGGTATAGTCTTCCTTATCAAAATCCATATTGACACGAAGAACTGTAGTTTCATCATCTTCTCTTTCCTTATCATAGTAACTAACATAACGGTCATAGTTTCTTAGCTTTGCATAAGAAATTGAAAAAAACTGTTCTAAGTACTTTACCTTTTTTCTTTTCGCAAACAAAGTTACATCTTCATTATTTCCATGAGCTAAAATCATAGAAATTTGTTTTGAACTATATCCCCTTTTTACAAGAGTATTGATATTTTTAATAATATCTTTTTGTTTTTGATACTCCACTTTCTCATAAATTTCTAAATTTTTTTGTTGATAATACTCACTTTCAAAAGCAGCGTTGACTGTTTTATTTTCCCCAATTTCTTTAACTTTCCCTATCTGCCACTTTGAAACAATTGATGAAATAGCTTTTTTACTGTATCCTAATTTTCTTAAACTATTCTTTTCACTTGTAAGAAAAATAAAAAATGCAACAATCAAAACGAAGAGCACTCCTAAAATTTTAACAACTTTCATATAAGGAGCTTTTAATTTTAGTTTTTTCTTCATTTTATCACTTCCTATTATATTCATTATAACAGAAAGATAAAAGATATGATATACTAAAAAACAAAAGAGGTGATGGAAATTGAAAGCTCTTGTATTATCAGGTGGAGGTGCGAAAGGAAGTTATCAAATCGGAGTATGGAAAGCACTCAAAAGACTTCATATTTCATATGACTTGGTAACAGGTACTTCTGTTGGAGCATTAAATGGAGCCTTAATGGTTCAAAAAGATTATCACTTAGCTAAAAAACTTTGGAACACTTTAAACTTAGAATATTTATTTCAAGAAATTCCTAAAAAAGATACCAATTTAAGTATCTTAAAGCTCTATGAAGAAAACTTTTTAAAAAATGGTGGGATGGATGTATCTAAAATTGAAGAAATGATTAAAAATTCAATTCATTTATCCAAGTTTTATCGTTCTAAAATTGACTATGGACTTGTAACATTTGACCTTTCAAATAGAAAAGCAAAGCAATTACGAAAAAGCGAAATCCCCAAAGAAAAACTTTGTGATTATTTAATGGCAAGTGCTACTTGTTACCCTGCCTTTCAAATGAAAGAAATTGATGGAGATAAATATATTGATGGTGGTTTCTCTGATAATATTCCAATGAATTTAGCAATTAAAATGGGTGCAGATGAACTCATTGTTGTTGATTTGAAAGCTCCTGGTATAAAACGAAAAACTAAAAAAGAAATCCCAACAACTTATATCACTCCTAATAATTCAATTTCTTTCTTCTTAAACTTTAACGAGATAGAAGCAAAAAGGAATATGAAACTAGGCTATAATGACACCATGAAAGCTTTCCACAAATTAGAAGGATGTGCATTTACTTTTCATAAAAAAAGTCTTGATAGAGCCTTTAAAAAATATCATGTATCTTTTGAACAAGCACTAAGAGAAATATTTGAAAAACACCAAATTTCTTTTTCAGGAACAACGTTAAAGAAAGTGAAAACAAAAGACCAGTTGAAGCAATTATTTCTTTCTTTAACCGAAGAAGTGGGAATGATTTTAAAAGTAGACCCTGTTCCTATTTATTGGTTTTACTCTTACAAGAAAGCGATGAAGGAGGCATTATTTCAAGAAGATGAGAAAGTGGTAAAACAATTTAAAAAAGAGTTCAAAGAAAAAAACTTTAAGAAACTGTTAAATACTAGATGGATGACTTTCTATTTGTATCAAAAACTAGAAGAAGGCAAATGGAGAGAACTCAAAGCTCTTTCAGTTATTTTTAGGCAAGACTTTTTAAGAGCAATTTATTTATATGTGGTGATTTCTAATGTATAATCCATTCCCATTTAGCTATGATAATAAAAGATATCATACATTAAATTATTATTATCAAAACCAATTTCATCAAAAAATTGCTAAAGTCAGTTTAAATGCTGGATTTTCTTGTCCAAATTTAGATGGTACAAAAGGCTATGGTGGATGCATTTACTGTTCTAAAAGTGGAAGTGGAGATTTCGCAGGAAATAAGGAAGAACCTTTACTCATTCAATTTGAGAAAATCAAAAGAAAAATGCAAAAGAAATGGGAAGATGCCAAATTTATTGCTTATTTTCAAGCAAGGAGTAATACTTATGCACCTGTTGAAGTTTTAAAAGAAAAGTTTGAACCCTTACTTCAACTAAAAGAAGTTGTAGGTCTATCTATTGCGACAAGACCTGATACAATTAGTAAGGAGTGTTTAGATTATTTAGAAGATTTAAATCAAAGAACCTACTTAACTGTAGAATTAGGGCTTCAAACCATTCATGATAAAACAGCAAAGCTCATTAACCGTCTTTCCACCCTTGATGAATTTCTTCATGCTGTCAATGCACTTAGAGAACGAAAGATTAACGTAGTTGTTCACATCATCAATGGACTTCCCTATGAAACAAAAGAAGAGATGATTGAAACAGTAAAATATTTAAACCGACTTGATATCCAAGGAATTAAAATTCATATGCTTCATATTTTAAAAGAAACACCACTAGCCAAACTCTATGAAAAAGAAAAGTTTCCAGTTTTATCCAAAGAAGAATATGTGGATATTGTCATTCAACAATTAGAAGAATTACGCCCAGAAATTGTAATTCATAGAATTACAGGGGACCCTGATAAAAATGAATTGATAGAACCTAAATGGTTACTCAAAAAGTTTTGTGTTTTAAATGATATTGATAAGGAAATGGCAAAACGAGACACTTATCAAGGAAAAAAGCTCAGTAAAAAGTAAGATTTGTATCTTTAAATCTTACTTTTTATTATAGCAATTGTCATAGAAAGCAATTAGAATAGAACCCAAACTATTTCCTAAAATCATCACTAGTAAATAAAGAAAAGCTTTAGAAGAATAAACACCTGCGATACTAAAATAAAACATATTGGCAACACAGTGTTCAAAACCACATAAAATAAAAGCCATAATTCCCATAAAAATAGTGATATATTTTCCAAGAACATCCTTGCTCTTTTTATAATTATTGACAGCAATATACATAATCATTCCACAAAAGATAGCTAATATAAAAATACTTAATAAATTATCATTTAATTTAATATTCACAATATTCTTAGCAGTATCGATATAATTTTTAAAACGAGTAAGACGAATTAAATTTCCGACTACAAAAGTACCAATAAAGTTCCCGACCAAAGAGATAAATAACTCTATCAAATAACTTGCTTTATTCTGAAGTACATAGCCAACTTTACCAGTATATAAATTCAACGAATACATACAAACAGTAAGTAAGCCAAAGGAGAAAATAAATGACCCCACAATTTTATTTTCAATTGCAAGGTAAGCAACTCCTCCCATTCCAATTAAAACTCCAGCATAAATTCCTTTGATTAAAAATTCCAAATATTTTTTCATATGTTTAATTTTCCTTTCTTATTATTTTAAATTTTCTTTGACAAATTCCACTAAATCTTTAGCCGCATTTTTATTGATAACTAGACGTTGCTGTTTTAACATTTCCTTTTGTAAGGTTTTATCTTCTAATAAGCAAGAAGTATTCTTAACAATTTCTTGAATATTGTTAGAGACTAAACTCAAATGATTTTTAGAAAAGAAAGTAGCATTATGGTTTTCAACTCCCGGAATAGGCATGATATGTACCATCGGTTTATTTAAAACAGCCACTTCTGTACTTGTTAATCCTCCAGGCTTTGTCAGGATAACATCACAGGAGGCAATATACTCATTCATATTGTTGATAAAGCCTTTGACAATTAAATCTTCATGTTTGATTTTTGATAATTCCTTATACATTTTTTGATTATTTCCACAGACAACAATGACAGAAGCATCTATCTGTTTTAATAAGGCACATACAATTTCTTTTAAATTTCCAAAACCCATACTTCCTGAAGTCACTAGTAACTTTGGTTTATCCTTTTTTAAAGAAATATCTTTTTTGATTTCTTGAAACTTGGTTGATATAGGAATACCTATTGGAAGTAACTTTTCTAAAGCAATTCCTTTAGAAGTGAATTCTTCTTTTAAGGAAGTATGTGGAATAACAAAGTAGTCAGGAGTTGTCTCATTCCAAAATGGTATATTTGTATAATCCGTTGCGACATTGATAAGTTTAATATCCACCCCATCTTTTTTGAGTGCAGTAACAGCCATTGCTGGGAAAAGATGAGGACAAATGACTAAGTCGTAGTTATTTTCCTTGATAAAATCTAACACTTTTCCTTTCGCAAGCTTATTGAGTTCATAAACAGGACTTGTTATACCAACCTTATTATAAGTTTCTCCAAGTTTATAAACTCCTTTAAAGATTTTTCCATTGCCACTTGTAGACTTTAAATATAACTTTTCAACGCGCTTAGAAAGTTTATTTCCAAGAATACTAAAATAATCAACAAAATCACAAGCAATATGATTTTTTTGAAACTCATCTTGAATATATTTTCCACAAGAATTATGTCCTCCTCCTGTGCTACAAGATAGTACTACTATTTTCATCTAATCACTCCAACTGTTATTAAACATATTATACAAATAATCTTTATTAAAGGTTCTATCCAAAAGTTTTTCATAAGAATTTCTAGGTTTGATTCCCTTTTCACAGTCTCTTGCTCTTACTATTGCACTAATCGTAAGTCCTAAGTCAAAGACTAAAAAGATAAGCAAAATAACCATCAATTTTTTCCCAATATGTTTAGGCAGTTTATGAATTGCTCTTTCGATATAAGGATAAATATATTGAATCCAAACAACTCCAAGAAGTCCCCAAAGGCAAGACATAAAAAAACAAACACGACCATTGATATTTAAAAACATACCACTATAGTCCCAAGCTGAAAATCCAAGAACTAAACTCATTCCCCAACTCATAATGTATTCAAGAATAGAACCTAAGAAAAAACTGATGAAAAAGAGTGACATATTTCCTTTTTCTTTATAACGATATAGCAAAAAGGTTAAAGCACAAGCACAAATTCCATAACAGACGTCAAAAGGTCCAAGAACAAGTGCAGAGTGATTGATTAACTGATGATGAACAACAAGACTAAAAGTCCACTCACAAACCCAACCAAATACGCTTCCATAGATAAATAACCAAAATAAATCATAAAAACTGACCTTTGGTTTTTTACTTCTTTTTACCATGAAACATCACCTACTACTATATCGTATTATTAAACTTGCCTAATCATTATACGAATTTATAAAACAAGAACACATTCACTTTACTTATATTTTTTACCTCTATTGTTCATTTTATCACATCCAGTATCGATAGTAAATGAATGAATTGTATCTCTTCTTTTATGGTTTTAAAGTTAAAGTAATTGTAACATTTCCCGTTCCAAGTATGGATTTTAACTCTTTTTGTGTGATGTTATCGATATGTCCTAGTTTTGTTAAACTCCACTCATTTTTATCATAGTAAATGACAAAAGAATTTCCTTGGTACAAGATTAAATCTCCATAATCCGTTTGAAGTTGTTGATTATTTGTAGGCAAACTAAAACCTAAATCACCTACTTTTTCAAAGTTAGAATAATCACTCAACGTAAAAGTCAAATCACTTTCTTTTAGTTTTTCTTGTAGAGCTCTAGCTGATGAATTTTCTTCTAAAGTAGCACTTAATACATGGTCTTTTATTTTGATATACAGTTTCATATTTTCTTCTCCTTTTTCTTTTAATAAAGACTTGGCATATTGGTCATATGAATTATAAAGACAGTCACAATGAGTTAAAAAGTCTTGGTAATGATTTAAAAAATCCATTCCCGTTTCAAAGTCATATTGGAAATTTTGGTTGATTTTACTACAAAGTAATGCTTCTATATAACTTTTTAAGCCATCTTCTTTTGTGTTTATTAAGTCTTCAACTGCATACTGGAATGTCTCTTTTTGATGATTTAACAATTCTTGATAATCTTGGTTACTCGCTTCAATATAATCAAATGGATTAGATGATGTGACTGGTCCTTGATTTATAATTTTATCTAAATGCTCTTGATAATCTTTTTTAGTCCACTCTACTTCTAGAGGACATGTAAACTTTTCAGTTTTAAAATGCCAAGTTATGTGAACCTTATCTTCCTTTGTGCAGTAGTATGTATTTATTAGAACCCCTTTATCTACATAACTTTCTCCATCTAGTGTTTCTCGAATGTGAAGAAGAGGACTGTGTTTCAATACTCTTGCTTGTAAAGTGTCAAGAAAAATAAGACTGATAAGGTCTAATAAAAAAATTAGGACAATTTTAAAACCCTTTTTCATTTTTGCTCCTTTATTTTTTTTTACTTTTTGCAGGCCATTTTATAGCTATTGGAAAGCCACACCATAATTTTTTCCAAAGGAATGCTTCCATCTAATACGATGCTAATCCAATGTTGTTTGTTCATGTGGTATCCCAAAAACACCTTTTCGTTATCAACAATATCCCTAATCTTTTCTTTAGGGTATCTTAAGTTCAGCACATCCACTGTTTTATTCGATGGAAGTCCTAGTTTTTCTTCATTTAATACAAAGAAAATGCCATACCATTTTTGACTTTCCTTGTTTCGTACAACTGCAGTATCTTTTGACTTTTCCCATAAATACTCTAGGCTATCTTGGTAATTTTTGGAAATATACTTTATAATTTCTTGAGCCTGTTTACTTTTAAATGCATCATTTTCCGTACAGTTTTCTATGATTTCCTTGAGGATTTTTTCATATTCTTCTTTCACAGTTCCAACAAAAGAACCTTTTACCTGTTCCACATCTACCAAAATATATTCATCGTTGGCATCCATATCCATAACTTTTGACATCTTTGATTTTTGAGTAATTTCTACAACCACTTTAAAAGAGTGATTACAAATTTCTTTTTCTAAGAAATAGACGTCACCCTGTTTTTGAAAACCATAACTTAAAAGAGCAGGATATAAAATTTTTCGACTTTTAAAATCATTTTCAAGATTTCTCATATCCTACTCCTCCTTTTTAAGTTTTAACGAACAATTCCCATTTTTTCTTTCATTTCTTCATATTTCGCTTGAGCAAGAGCAATTGATTTTTGAATGCCTTCATCTAGAATTCTATCTAATTCATTACCCTTTAATAAAGCTTCATACTTTGTTTGAATTTTTTCGAGCTTACAAGCAACAATTTCTGCGACATAAGCTTTAAACTCTCCATAATTTTTTCCTACAAATTCTTTTTCAATATCAGTAATTTCTTGTCCACTTAAGACAGAGGCAATATTTAAAAGATTAGAAATTCCTGGTTTATTTTCTTCATCAAAGCAAACGTTCATTTCGCTATCTGTTGTTGCACGCATGATTTTTTTAGTAATTTCTTCTTTGGTATCAAACATTGTAATAACACCTTGAGGATTTTCTTCTGATTTACTCATTTTCTTAGTTGGGTCTTTTAAATCTTTGATTTTTGTTCCTGCTTTGGCAATGTATGGTTGTGGTAAAACAAAGGTTTCTCCATATTTGTGATTAAAACGTTCTGCGACATCACGAGCTAATTCTACATGTTGTTTTTGGTCAATTCCAACAGGAACATAGTCTGTGTCACAATATAAAATATCCGCAGCCATTAAAACAGGGTATGTAAACAAACCTACAGAAAAATTTGTGTTTTGCTTACTTTTTTCTTTGAACTGTATCATTCGGCTAGCTTCTCCAAATTGAGTAGTACATTCTAATAGCCAAGAAATTGCTGGAATGTATGGATTTTCTGACTGTAGATAAATCGTTACTTTTGTTGGATTTACTCCACAAGCAATATACATTGCAATAAATTTACGAATACGTTCTCTTAACTCCTTTGGGTCTTGATAAATTGTAAGAGCATGCAAGTCTGCCACAAAAAGATAGACTTCGTCATACTCATCTTGCATTTTTACTAAAGGAACAATTGCTCCAATATAATTTCCTAAAGTAAACTCTCCTGTTGGTTTTAAACCGGTTAATAACTTTGCCATAATTTTTCCTCCTATTTTAATTCTTCCTGAGATTTACTGTTTAAATATAAATCAGCACGTCTTCCTAATTGATATGCGTAGTACCCAGCACTAGCGACCATTGCCCCATTATCTGTACAATAACAAAGTGATGGAATAGAAACTTCTACTCCTAGTTCTTCTCCAAGTTTTAAAACAGCTTGTCGTAATCCTTGGTTCGCAGATACTCCTCCTGCGACAATTAGATTTTTGCATTTTGTATCAAGAAGTGCTTTCTTGGTTTTCTTAATCAGTGTTTCTACAACAACTTTTTGAAATGAAGCTGCGAGATTTTTTGGACTTAAAGTCTCTTTTTTTTGTTCAAACTGATGGTTTAAGTTGATTACTGCACTTTTAAGTCCACTAAAACTAAAGTTATAACTCTCATCGTCTAAAGGATGAGGAAGCTTATAAGTTGGAGTTCCTTCCATAGCAAGTTTATCTAATAGAGGTCCTCCTGGATATGGAAGGCCAATGACTCTTGCAACTTTGTCATAACATTCTCCTACTGCATCATCTAGAGTACTACCAAGCTTTTCAAAAGAAAAATGGTCTTTCATTAAAACTAATTCTGTATGTCCACCGCTCACAATTAAAGCAAGTAGTGGAAAAGAAAGTGGTTTTACAAAACTATTCGCATAAATATGGCCTGCAATATGGTGAACAGGAATTAAAGGTTTATTATATAGATATGAAAGTGTTTTCGCAGCTTCTAACCCTACTAGTAAAGAACCGATAAGACCTGGACCATAAGCAATTGCAATAGCATCTATATCACTCATTGTAAGATTTGCTTTTTGAAAGCATTCATCAAGAACTACAGTAATATTTTTAATATGTTCACGTGAAGCTATTTCAGGAACAACACCACCATAGTTTTTATGAATATCAATTTGAGAAGAAACAACATTTGATAAGCACTCTATACCATTTTTTACAATTGAAATGCTTGTTTCATCACAACTACTTTCAATTCCTAATATATATATATCCTTCAAAAGTATCACTTCCGTTTTCTTGTATTTATTGTACCATAAAAGGCCCTTTGTTTCTATTAAAAGAGCCTTTTTTACTAAAACTATATATTTTTTATCATTAAAATTCCATTCTTTCCTTGGTAATAATTAGTTCGCTGAGAAACTTCTTGAAAACCTAATTTTTTATATAAGTGGATAGCATTTTGATTATCCTCCCTAACCTCTAAGGTAATATTTTCCACTTTTTCTTTTTCAGCTATTCGTATCAATTCTTTTAAAAGTGCTGTACCAATTCCTTGGTTTTGTTTTGTATCCAAAACTTTGAACTGTTCAATTTCCATGCGCTCATAAATCTTTGTATAAAATAAGTAGGCAAGGATTGGCTTATCTTCTTCGTATAATAAATAATAAAGAAAAGGATTATGCTGTTCCTTTTTCCATAATGGAAGAAAGCCAACTTTATCATTTTCCACAGCAATTTGTGGATTATTTCCTTGAATGATATTAGGCATTTTGTTTTTCCTCAGCTTCGGTTTGTTTTAAATAGCAAGGATTGGCAAGATGTGGTGAGATAGCTTCCCGATTTTGATATGTTTCTATAATTTTTTGAAAATTTGGTCTATAAGTTTCTTTTGTTAATCCAGGAAAATCATTATTACTAATGATTTGATAAGGTTCATATGATTTAGCTTGTTCTAAAAGATAATCTAAACGATAGTATCCATTGGAAATAATTTCCTTTTCACCTTGATAAAGAGCTCCATAAACATATCCTCTTCTCGCATCAATTAAAGGAAGAACAACAGGTGCATCATTTGATATTGCCATAGCTTCTAAAGAAGATACTACACTTATATCTTTTTGTAATGCCCATGCATAAACTTTAGCAATTGTCATTCCAATACGAATACCTGTGAAAGAACCAGGACCATTGCAAACAAGAATTTTATCAACATCATTTGGAGAAATAGAAACATCCTCCAACATTTTCTTCATAAGAGGTAATGCCTCTTTTGACATATCTTTTTCAAGATTTTTTTGGACTTGATTTACTACTTTTCCATTTTGATAAATTGCGGCACAAAAAAGACTAGATGATGTATCTAAATAAAGAACTGTCATAAGACAGCCTCACATAAATCTTCATATTGGGTTCCATAAGGGGTGATAGTAATAATTCTTGTGTCTTCATCTTCACCACTTATACGGAGTTTAATTTCCAAACGTTCCTCTGGTAACATTTCTTCAATCATATCTGCCCATTCAATAATGGTAATACCACCCTTGGTAAAGTAATCTTCAATTCCTAGCTTATCTTTACCATTATCTAAGCGATATACATCCATATGATATAGAGGCATTTCACCACTTTCATATTCTTTAATAATATTAAAAGTAGGAGAAGTGACTTCTTCTTCAACCTCCAAAGCTGAAGCAAAACCTTTTGTAAAAACTGTTTTTCCACTTCCAAGATCGCCCATTAAACAAATCACCATATTTGGAAATTTTTCAGACTCAATATTTTGCGCTAATTCAATTGTATCTTTTTCACTGTAAGACGTTATTTTGTAATTCATTTTTTCACCTCGTATTTAATCCTTACAATTTTATTATAGCAAGAATAAAAGAATTGTTACAAGTAATTCCTTTCTTTTTATAAAATTTTACAAAATTTCTATATTTTATATATTGGATATCATAAAAAGATTTACATATTTCTATTTGCATTTTACAATTTGCACTGTAATTGTGGAAAAATGTGTAACCTATTGTGTACCTTGTTATGAAGTAATTATCACTTTTTCAAAAGATAATCTCAAACTTAAAATAAATTTTTAAGAAAGGCAGTAAAAAAAAGACTATAATTATCAATAAAATTTAGTCTTTTATAAACAAAAAAATCTTGGCAACTTCCTATTTTCGCATACACTATCATACATGTTTATTATCATGTGTTATTTTTCAATATTTTATAATTTGGAAAACATTTTTATTTTTCTTTCTTTATAAGGTCATCTATTTTAACATCCAATGCAACTGATATTTTATATAATGTATCTACAGAAAAATTATATGCTACTTTTTCACTTTCAATTTGTCTTATAAATTCGTGCGATAAATCTACCATTTCTGATAATTCTTCAGATGTTAATCCTTTTAATTTTCTATATTTCTTAATATTTTTTCTAATGGTATTGTATATATCTGTATCAAATTTTATTTTTTTAAGTGGTTTATTTAATCTCATATCAACACCTCTATACTCATTGTAGAGAATTACCTTACAAGTTTTTGTAAGGTATCTTCTTACAAAATGTGTTGACAAATTTCTGAAAATTATACTATAATTTTATTGTCGGTAGGAAGTACGTTAATTCTGGCATCGTCAATTGTTGGAATATAGTATGATTGACAATCAAAGTCGGAACACAGCTTGTATCGTGTTCCTTTTTATTTTTCAATATCATTTAAAGGAGAGTGTTAGAAAGTGAAGAAGAAAGTTTTATTTATATTATTAGTTGGATTTGTGATATTAGGATTAACTGGTTGTGGAGAAAAAAATAAATTTGTTGGAATGTGGCGCTCACCATACATATCTAATAGTGAACCGGGGCAAGGTCTTTCTTATTTAGAAATTAAAAAAGATGGAACATATACAAGAACTAATTATATTGATGGTGTATTTAAATCAAAAGAAGAGGGAGATTACGAAACTGGTGGAAATGAACTTATATTATATGCTAATGAAAATCATACAAGTTGGTACGAATTAAATTACCGTTCTGATGCTTTAGATGGAAAAGGGCTATATTATACTAGATATGATGGAAGTAAAGAAAAAAATAAAGCAGAGGTAATACCAGAAACGGATGAAGTAATAACAGAAACAAATGAAAATTTAGTAAATTAGAATAGCACAAGATAGAGAGGTATCAGATTATGAAAAATAAGATTTTATTTTTTCCACTAATTATACTAATGATATTAGGAGTATCTGCATGTAGTTCTGATGAATTTTCAATCGATGGAACTTGTTGGGATGTAGATAGTGATACATTATATTGTTTTAACAAGGATAATATCTATTATGTTAAAAATAGTGATAATGGATATAGAACTACAAAAAATAGTTTTGATATGTTTAAACTAACTAAAACAGATAAAATTGAAGGTAATGTAGTTCAAAAATTAGCATATTCCGGAACTGATGTGTACTATTCTTATCTTGTTAGAGAAAATGATGGAAAAAAAACTTTATTTTGGGTTTATTATGATTATTCAATATCTGCCTCTGCTTCTGCTGATTATCCCCTTAGTTCTGTGACTTTTTCCGATGTTAATATTGTTAATGGAAATGTAACTTTTAATATTTTTGGCAATGATTATGATATTATGATTTCAAATTATAATCGTATTCCCCTTTCAATATTTCAAAACGAAAAATTAAATATTAAAGATGAAAATGGAACAAGTTTAACGGATCAAGGATACATATTCCAAATATCTTATAATTCAAAGGATCTTTTATTCTTAAAAAAAACAGATTATGAAAATAGATTACGTAATACACCATCTTCTAACTGGGATTTTAGTGCCGAAAAACTATGTTATAAAGTAGATAATGGGAATGTAACAGACGATGTTTTAACCCCAATAGATATCAATGCAAAAAAAATATATGTAGATTATTGTAATAATATGAAATAAAAATAATAACGGAGAAAAGAAAATGGCAAAAGCAGAAGTAACAAAAAGCGAAAATGCAAATAGAAATAAATTTAAAAATGAAAATGTATCAAATATTCTAATAATATCGGGAATAATAATTGGTTCAATAATAATTAGTTTAATTGTTTTTTCTAATAACGAAAAGGATACTTATACTAATACCAATAATAATAATAATAATAATAATAATAATAATAATAATAATAATAATAATAATAATAATAATGATAATAATGATAATATCAAAAATATTTATCATAGTGGTTGGAAAAGTTCAAGTGGCTATACTTTGTTAATTTTGGATCCTGCCAAAACAAATTCAGTTTCTAACTCATGGTGTGGTTTTTATATCGGAGATGAAAAAGTAGGTAGTTGTATAGTTGAATTTAATAAAAGTCAAAATAATTTAAAGATTACTTGGGCTGCTTCTACTAGCAAGGTTGAAACAGTAACTATATCAAACAGTACAAATAAATTCAAAATAAATGATATTATTTTTGAGTTTACTAACAACCTTGAAGATTAAATTTCAAAAAATTCCGTTGTCATTATTTGGATAATGGAATTTTTTTGTATATTATAAAATAACTATACTATGGCATTTTTAGAGTATAAGGAGAAGAAAAAATATTACACCACATAAATTAAGACATAGTACGTAACACTACTAATCTATATGGGAAACCATTAGAACACCAAGTAATAAATTGAACTGCATAAAGAAAAATTTTACTAGCTAATGGCCTAATAACAAAATAATATAAAAATAAGACTAAATCGGTTAAAATTTAGTCTTTTATAAACAAAAAAATCTTGGCAACTTCCTATTTTCGCATACACTATCGTCGGCGTAAGAGTGCTTAACTTCTGTGTTCGGGATGGGAACAGGTGTACCCACTCTGCTATCGTTACCAAGAAAATATATAGAGAAATTGTTCTCTGAAAACTTAGATACTGTGTTCATCAAATTATTAAATGGGATTAAATCCTCGATTTATTAGTACTGGTCAGCTCAACATATCACTATGCTTCCACCTCCAGCCTATCAACCTCATCGTCTTTGAGGAATCTTACTGTATAAAACATGGGAAAACTCATCTTAAAGTTGGCTTCCCGCTTAGATGCTTTCAGCGGTTATCCATTCCCTACATAGCTACTCTGCGCTGCAACTGGCGTTACAACAGATACACCAGAGGTAGGTCCATCCCGGTCCTCTCGT